>NZ_LEKE01000003.1:0-158608 GCF_001029585.1 Rhodococcus sp. ARP2
GTGGGGGCGGCGGGTAGCCGCCGGGCGGGGGATAACTTCCACCCTGCGGAGGACCGGCCGGTGGAGGATAACTCCCCGGAGGGGGTGTTCCCTGCTGGCCGTACGGATCCTGGGGTGGGAATTGCTTCCCGTCTTCTGGGTTCTGGTTGGGGTCTTGCCCACCGGTTGTCATATATGTCTACCTAACCCTTGACTACCTGAGTCCCACCAGCGAGCTCGTCATGCTTGCCCTGCTTGGTGGGGCTGTTGTTGATGGTGACCGCGATGACGATGTAGGCGACCAGCGCGAGGATTCCGCCGATGATCGGAATGATCGAGAGCAACGTGAAGGCGTTGCGAATCGCAGACTGCTGGACGGAGGGGCGAGGTGCGCCGCCCGGACCGTGCACTGAAAGGCCCAGAATCATCTTTCCCAAAGTCCGACCCTGCGTTACTTCCATTGCGATGAAGTAAGCGAAGGTCAGAATTCCCGAGAACAGTCCCGAGATCAGAATCAAGCTGTCGGAGTCACTGACCAAGAGAGCCAGAATCGCGGCGATGATGCCGACGATGATTCCGTCGATGATGCGGGCGCCGAGTCGAATCCACAGATCACCCGGCTGAGCACCCGAGGGCAGTCGATTTCCTCCGCCGTACGCACCTTGGTCGTTGAACTGCGGAGGCGGCGGGAAGTTGCCGCCCTGCGGAGGCGGCGGGTATCCACCGGGCGGCGGGTAGTTGCCACCCTGAGGGGGCGGGAAGTTCCCGCCCTGTGGAGGAGGCGGGTAGCTACCGCCCTGCGGGGGGCCTGCGGGAGGTGGGTAACTTCCGGGAGGAGGTGTTCCCTGCTGGCCATATGGATCCTGGGGTGGGAATTGCTTCCCTCCTTCTGGATTCTGGTTGGGGTCGTACCCGCCGGTTGTCATGTGTTCCCCTCAGTCGTAAATATCGCGCTCGAGTGTGACAGTGGATATGACCCTACTGGGATCAAAGAGCGATGTGGATGACATCTGCTCACTTGGATTCGGAGGTCACCTGTGGTTTAGGCTGCGTTGTATGACGAGTTCTGGGGGCAACAACGACGATTCTTCGAGCGATTACCAGGCAAAACCTGGATACGGAGAATTTCCGAGCCTGCCGCCCGAGGGGTACGGCGTGTCCCCGTCCGAAACGCAGTCTTCACCTGAAGTTCCCGGATATACCACTCCCAACGAGCAGTACCCGGGTTATCCGCCGCCGTCGTACAACCCAACCGGTAATACGCCTCAGCCGGGTGGAATTGGTGAACCCAATCCATACCTGCCGCCGCAGAATTTCGGACCGCCGAATCAATATCATCCGAATCAATATCAGCAACCCGGACAATACGGACAAGCTCAATACGGACAGCCCCAATACGGTCAACCGCCGAATGCGTACGGTCAACCGAACCAATTCGCTGGTGGATACATCCCGCCGATGCAGCCAGTCGGCACCAATGGTCTCGCAATTGCGTCGTTGGTGGTATCGCTTGCAGGCGGTTGCTTCTACAGTCTCGGCGGAATCATCGGAATCATTTTGGGAATTGTCGCGCTCAATCAGATCAAGCAGACAGGTCAAGAGGGACGCGGGCTTGCGATAGCCGGAATTGCGGTCGGAGCAACTTTCCTGGCCATTTTTGCCGTGATTCTCGTGGTCGCACTCATCGCGAGCGCATCGTCGTCGTACTGAAGTTTGGCGTCGTACTGAAGTGGCTGGCGCTCACACGGGAGTGACTATGGACGACGCAGGAAGCGGCTTCCCGAAGTAATAGCCCTGGCCCATATCGCAGCCGGCCTGCAAGACGTTGGCTGCGTGTTCCGCGGTTTCGACGCCCTCGGCGATCGAATCAAGCCCGAGTTTCCGAGCGATGTCGGCGATTGACTCCATGACCATGAAGGCGCGGTCTCCAGCACGACCCGCTGCGCTGACGGCCCAGGTCAAGGATTGGTCGATCTTGAGAATGTCGAGCGGCAATTCCGACAACGCGGAGAAAGACGCGAAGCCCGCCCCGAAATCATCCAGCGCGATTCGAATTCCCTCGTTATGCAAGACGTGAAGAGTCTCGGCGGCATGCCGACCCACGACGCCGAGTTCGGTGACTTCCACGATGATTCTGCTCAGTGGGGTTTCTGAACTGTCCAGCGCTCCGAGGATCTCGTGAGCGGCGTGCGGGGTAGCGAGTTGGCGAGGTGAAAAGTTGACCGCGACCATCATGTGCTCAGGCCACGACGCTGTTTGGGCACAGATCATGTCCAGAGCCTGCAGCCCGATGGGAATGATGAGCCCAGAGGATTCGGCGGAGCGCATGAAATCTTGGGGTTCGATCAACCCTCGAAGCGGATGGCGCCACCGCAGAAGTGCTTCATAGCTGATAATTGCTGACGAGTTCAGATTGACCTGGGGTTGATACAACACCTCGAATTGATGGTCGTCGAGTGCCTCGCGAAGCTCGCGGACCATGCGTATTCCTTTTCGTCCTGAGTCGCCCGTGCCGCACGTGCGTGTCAGCGTGGATGCTGCAAGTGGGTACTGCGGTCGGATCCCAGGTTCAGATCCCGGGCGTAGTTTTGCAGGGACTACTCGCCCTGAATTTCCTTCGCCAGTCTTGACCGTACTTCACTAATCGAGAATTGCCAACGAATAGCTATTGCGGACGGCTTTGTCATATCGGACAATCGAGCTTTTGTCCCGACGAGGTGTCGATTGAAACTTCACTTACTTCGCCGGGAAAATCCACGGGGTTCGGGGGATCTTGCGAGAGTCGAATCGATCCGCCAATTGGGGTGGTGTGACAACTTCGCCGGGTTCAGCGAGACCGATGCTCGACGCGATCATTGTCAGGACCTGTTCGGCACTGCGTCCGGCCTCGAGTTGATCGGCCAGAGTCACTGCGCCGTCGCGCTTCGCGAGTCGTTTGCCTTCACTGTTCAACGCGAGAGGAACGTGGGCGTACGACGGCGGTTCGATGTCGAGCAGTTGAGCAAGGTGCGCCTGACGCGGCGCCGAGGTCAGGAGGTCGTCGCCGCGGACCACCTGATCGATGTTCTGCGCACCGTCGTCGACGACAACGGCGAGGTTGTAGGCGGGTACGCCGTCTCCGCGGAGCAGGACGACGTCGTCGACTTGCCCCGTCACCTCGCCGAACAGTTCGTCGTGCACGGTGAACGAATCGATGTCGGCCCGTAGCCTCAGCGCGGGGGATCGGCCGCTTGCCGATTTCTCGGCGCGTTCGGCCGCCGACAGGTTCCGGCAAGTGCCGGGATAGGCGCCATCGGGAGCATGGGGAGCGGACGGTGCCTGCAGGATCTCCTTGCGTGTGCAGAAGCAGGGATAGGTCAGGTGGCGCTCGCGTAGTAGCTCGATAGCGTTGTGGTACAAGGGAAGACGGTGCGATTGTAAGACGACTGGGCCGTCCCATGTGAGGCCGAGCCTGCGCAGATCGTCGAGTTGTCGTTCCATCGAGCCGGGTCGGACACGGTCGAGATCCTCGACGCGAATGAGGAAGTCGCGCCCGCTGGTGCGGGCGAACAGCCAGGCCAAGAGGGCGGTACGGAGGTTTCCCAGATGGAGATCGCCGGACGGGCTCGGCGCGAAGCGTCCTGCTCCGGCCACGTCAGCTGGCGAGCCCGACGGAGGCGAGCGGGTTCTCGGCGTCGTGCAGGGTGAGGCGGATCTGGGTTTCCAAAGCGTGATCGAGGTACTGCGGCGGATACATGGCGGGGCTTCCGAGTGCGTCGAGGGCCAATCCATTGACGGTTGAAAGTAGAAGTGCCGCTCTGGTTTCCGCTTCCGGAGTTCCGATCCCGATCAGAACTGTCGAGATGCCGGTGCGGATTGTGAACAGGGTTGTCCGGCGGATTTCGGAGAGTGACTCACTGGTTGCGGCGCGCACGGCAAACGCGGCGAGCACATGCGCCTCACGCGTGCGTTGCTCGTCGAGGGGCAGGAGTTGCGAGAGCGCCTGGAACAGGGCGGTATGCGGGTCCGCGTCGGCGGACGATTCGGCCAGTCTGGTCAACAATCGATCGACGAGTGTTCGCAGTGCGAATGCGAACATCTCGTCCTTGGTCGAGAAATGATGTTGCACTGCGCCGATCGAGACACCCGCCCGTTTTGCGACCTCGCGAACGCTGGCATTTTCCAGTCCGGATTCCGCGGCGACATCGAACAATGCCGCCGCAAGCAGGTCTGGACTCGTGGAGGATTTTCGGCGTTCCGGCATACCGTGACATTACATGTGTATGGAAGTAATGCCCACGTCAGGGGTACTTTTTCACGCCTTCCGGCCGAGGAAGGCAAGGAGTTTCGTCGCTTTGTCAGCGTTGTCCGGAACCTGTATTTCCGGGCCGCACACACCGCTCATGCGGATCGACTCGCCGAGGCCCGCGGCGATCTCCGACACCCACTCCACGTCCGTGTTACGCATCGTCGTATCGGTGCCGGTCGCGGCTGCGAGATCCCAACCGTGGATGACCAGATCGAAACACAAGAACCCCTCGACCGTGGCCCCGAGGTTGGTCCGGCCGAAGTGCCCGTCGTATTCGAGGGTGGACTTTGCCGGATCGTCCAGAATGGCCTGCATCGAATCTCGGACGGCCGCCCAGGCTGCCGACGGGTCGTCGTCGACCGACGGACCGGGTGCCAATTCCAGGCCGACTACCTTGACCATGTCTCGTTCGCTGTCGAGCACGTGTCTCACCACGTCGCGGGCGGTCCAGCCCTCGCAGGGGGAATCGTTGTCCCAGCGGTCGGCGGGTACGGCGTCGATCCGCGCCGTGAATCCGGCGGCCAGATCCCGATAACGGTGGGCGGGGGAGATCTCTGTTGAAGTCATGACAGCAATCCTTCTCCACCGCGGCGCGTCATGATTGATTATTTCGGACATTCACTCGATCTCCGGGGCTTCCGCCCAGATGTCCATCGGTACGACCCCGGCGCTCTTGCCTTCGTCATCGAGAAGTCGGCCCACCCTCTTCATCGATCGCAGCACCACTGACCTGTTCAGCACCACCAGGCCCGGTGCCTCTTGTGCGAGTTGTACTTCGGTAATGGGAGTTTCGCGAAGGGAGTGTGCGGCGATCGCGAGCAGTGTGTTGGCGCGTCCACCGGATATCCGCATGCACACTCGTGTTCCAGGCACTCGCTCCACCAGAGCACGAATCGTCGACCGGTCCGTGGGATCGACATATCCCCACACCCAGGTCACGAGGGGCCAGCCGGACAGCGGTAGAGACACGTCGCAGCGGAACACGATTTGGTTGCGCGACGTCAGTTCGGCAAGTCGCCGCCTGACCGTACTTTCGCTCAGGCCGGTACCGACCGTGAGCTCGGCAATCGAGGATCGACCGTCCTCGCCCAGCTTCAATATCAATTGGCGGTCGACCGCGTCGAAAGTCTTCCCGTGATGGCGCTGATCCGTCGGAGCATATTTGTAGCGCACAGGCCGGTCTGTCATCACCGCCCGCTGCGTGGCATCGAGTACCTGCAATTTCCAGTCGTCTCCGATCGCAAAGACCTCGGTGACGAGGTGCGCACGCGAACTGACGATCCCGGGCACCGACGCGAGTGAGCGAAGCAGGAAACGCGACAGGAAAGCCATGTCTCTGACCTCGACGAGAAGAGTCAAGTCGCCTGGGCCGCTTGTGTGTTCGACGCTCAGAACCTGCGGCCAGCGGGCAAGACGTTCCGCAATCGCCAAGGCGTTCGAAGTCGTACAGTCGACTTCCACGAAAGCCAGACACGATTCCGGGCGGCCGTGGCCGGTTGCCCTCGCGGAGACCCAGGCGGTGCCGGAGTCCTGTAGCCGCTGCCAGCGGCGCGCGACGGTAACCGGATCGACTTTGAGCGCGTCACCAATCGTGCGCCACGACGCTCGCGGGTCGAGTTGCAGGCAATTGATCAGGGCGAGGTCGACGTCGTCGAGCACGGCGGAATCCTGCGTTTCTTCGATCATGATGCAAGTATCGTGCATCTTCTTTGTGTCTGGGATCACTTCATTCATGCTCGAAGGGCAGAACGCGGTGGCAAGTGCCCACTGTGTTCGTGCTGTGAAAGGAGAACCCAGATGTCGTCCACCACGTTGTCCGCTGTTCCAACCGAGAGAAGTCTCGACTGGGTGCAGCGCCTCATCGGAATCGATACGACGAGTGCCGTGAGCAATCGACCGTTGATCGATCTCATCGCCGCGGAACTACGTCGCCACGGGGTCGAGCCGATACTCGTTTCCGACGACGAGGGTTCCAAGCTGAACCTGTTGGCAACATTCACGCCTCCTGACGGAAGCACTGCCGGTGGAGTGATGTTTTCCGGCCATACAGATGTAGTGCCGGTCGACGATCAAGACTGGAGCAGCCACCCTTTCACTCCCGAAATTCGCGACGGAAGTCTGTACGGACGCGGCACGTGCGACATGAAGTCGTTCATCGGGATCGTTGTCGCGGCGATCCCCGACATCGTTGCTCGGCCGCTGGCGAAGCCGATTCACTTTGCATTCTCCTACGACGAGGAAGTCGGCTGCATCGGTGCGGCCGGGTTGGTCGAGGAGGTTGTTTCCCGGAACCTGCGCCCTGATGTGTGCGTCGTCGGAGAGCCGTCGGAGATGCGGGTCATTCGCGCACACAAGTCGATGAATGTCATACGTGTTGATCTGCATGGTGTTTCGGCGCACTCGTCGCTTACTCCGCAAGGAGTCAACGCGATCGAATACGGCGCGGAGTTGATTCGATTCGTCAGAAGCGCGGCCGACGAGCTCCGTGCGTCCGGCCCGTACGACGACGCATTCGACGTGGCCTGGACGACGTGTTCGGTCAATCTCGTATCCGGCGGGATCGCAGTGAACACTGTCCCCGAGGATTGCTCCATCACTTTCGAATTCAGGAGCATCAGCTCAGCTGGCGCCGCAGATTTGCTCGAACGCTTTGCCGCCGAGGCGAATCGGATCGAAAACCTGATGCAGGAAGAAGACCCGTCAGCCTCCGTGACGATGCACGTGTCGGCCTCGGTTCCTCCCCTGGAGACGGATGCGAATGCTTCGGCGGCCGCACTGGTCGAACAATGGGGTGGTCGGTCCTCGGACGAAAAGGTCGCGTACGCCACCGAGGCCGGGATGTTCGCGAGTATCGGTGTCCCCACTGTTGTGTGTGGGCCGGGAAGCATCACTCAGGCGCATGCACCTGACGAGTACGTGACACTTGACCAATTGGCACAGTGCGAGCAGTTCGTTCGGAACGTCATCGCTCACGCCCGCGCCTGACCCACCCTCACCCCCTAAGGAAAACCATGTCCACGGCAACTACGCCAACCTCCGGAGCAGTCACCCCGGAACGCCTGGCCGCTGCTCGCAAGGCGGTGATCAGCAGTTCGCTCGGTGCTGCGCTCGAATGGTTCGACGTCATCGTCTACGCATCATTTGCAGTGGTCATCGCCCATAACTTCTTTCCCGGCGGCGACAACACTCTCGGCTTGATACTGACGTTCGCGACGTTCGCGATCTCATACGTCATCCGGCCGCTTGGCGGGATGGTTCTCGGAAGCTATGCCGACCGTCGCGGGCGCAAGAACGCCTTGACGTTGACGATGATGCTGATGATGATCGGCACGCTCATCATGGCCGTGGCGCCGACGACCTCGATGATCGGGCCGTGGGCCGGCGTCGTCATCCTGGTTTCGCGACTCATTCAAGGATTCTCCGCAGGCGGTGAATTCGGTACTGCTACAACCTTCCTCGTGGAAACTGCACCGCACAAGAAGGCGTTCTACTCTTCCTGGCAGGTTGCCAGCCAGGGTGCTTCGGTTTTCCTGGCATCGTTGTTCGGATACGTGCTCAATACCCATCTCTCGCATGAAGCGCTCTACTCGTGGGGCTGGCGCGTTCCGTTCTTCTTCGGCATCATCGTCGGGCCGGTCGGTCTCTACATCCGCGCCAAGCTCGATGAAACGGACGATTTCAAGACGAGCGTTCCGGAAAAAGCCCCACTGAAGACGACGCTGACCAGGCATCTCGGCCGGGTGCTTACCGGCGCCGCAGTAGTCGGCGTCGCGACGATCTCGATCTACCTCATCTTGTACATGCCGACGTTTGCCGTGAAGAACCTCGGAGTATCCGCCTCTGCCGGCTACCTCGGCGGAATCGTCGCCGGACTGGTCACCTTGATCACCGTGCCGTTGATCGGTCATCTTGCCGATCGGGTCGGACCTGCGAGAGTTATGACCTGGGCCGCCGTTGCGGCAATCGTCCTGGCCTGGCCGCTCTTCAAACTGATGGTCGATCACCCCTCGACTCTGACGCTCGTCCTGGTTGTTTCGGCCCTGGGCGTCATCATGGCGTTTGCCTTCGGCCCCTTGCCTGCCTTGATGAGTTCGCTGTTCCCGGCGGAGATCCGGGCTACCGGGATGTCTTTGTCGTACAACCTCGGCGTGACTTTGCTCGGCGGAATCGCGCCGTTGGTCTTGACCTGGTTGATCAGTACAACAGGCTCGCTCGACGCTCCGAGCTACTACTACATGACGGTCGCAGTGCTCTCCCTCGGCGGGCTGTGGTCTGCCAGGACGCTTTTCAGTCAGAAGTGACGGCGGGGGAGCGCGGTAGCGATCATGCGACCGCGTCTCCCTCTGCCAGCGCGACAACGGTATCCGACCCGTGCCAGTCAGGGGCTTGGGATCGCAGCAGAGCTGCCGGGGTCAGCGAAGAGATTCGGCGGCATTCACGCGTCAAGTGGGCCTGATCGCTGAATCCGCAGTGGGCTGCGGATTCAGCGAGGCCCAGCGCGGGTCGACTGCGAGCGAGCGCCATGAAGCGCTGGAGGCGCAGGATCGAGCGCAGCGTTGCAGGGCCGTATCCGAAGGCGTCGTTGCATCGACGCTGGAGTTGGCGCGAAGTCAGTGCCGCCGCGTCGGCGAGAGTGCTGACATTCCACGAATGTTCGGACAGTGCGGTGCGGACGTGGTTGATCACCGGATCGTGACGGAAACTCGAACTTGCCCAACTCCGGACAGCGCTTTCGAGGATCGAGACTTGTTCGTGGTCTTCGGAATTTTCTAAGCGGTTCAACAGTATTCGTTCCGTGCGTGCGTCGGTTACAGCGCTGAGGTCAGCGCGAGAATCTCGAAGCTCGGACGCCGAGGTTCGCAACATCGGCGATGCCGATCCAGGGCGGAATCGAACACCCACGGAGCGTGTTCCGGGCGGAAGAGTGAATGACCATGCAGCGGTTTCGGGGCCACAGACGCGTATGCCGACGCCACGTATCCACAGCACGTCCATGCAAGCATCGGGCACGAGCAGGTGTTCACCTTCTGCGCACGCCGTCCAGCCACACACCAGGATGTCGGAGAGATCCGGGGCGACCGATTGTGGTGTGTACCAACCCATGACAAGAGCCTATCGAGCGCCCCCGACACGAAGGCGAGTTCATTCGACCGGGCCGAAGCGATATCCGAACCCCCGGATGGTTTTGATGTACTTCGGTTTCGCGGGATTGGATTCGAGTTTGGACCGCAAGCTGAGAATGGTCGCGTCGACCACACGTGTCTTTTCGTGGTCGGAACCCCAGACGTTTCGGATCAGATGATCACGCGAGTACACGCGCCCAGGCTCGGTCGACAGTTCCAGGAGTACCCGCCATTCGGTCCGGCTGAGGACGAGCAGCTTTCCGCCCATCGTCGCCGTCATCGCACGTCGATCGAGGAGCAGGTCACCGTGACGTTGGTGTTTTCCGGCGGCGGGATGCGCGGTTTCACGAAGGATCGCGGTGACCCGAAGATCGAGCGCGTGAGAATCGATCGGGTTCAGTACGAAGTCCGAGACAGCGCCATGTGGTGCTTCGTCGATGTCCTCGTGGGTATCCACCAACATCATGATCGGCATCGAACTGCGCAAGCGGATCTGTCGTGCAATCTCGTAGCCGTCGATGTCCGGCAACAAGAGATCGATCACGGCGATATCGAAACTGTCGGTGTCCAGGTCGTCGAGTAGGCGGCGCCCGGTGCGGACGAGCTGTGTTTGATGACCAAAATGTACTAATTCGGCCCCGAGTGTCTGGGCAAGCTCCGAACGGTCGGTAGCTGCAAGTATCAAGCTCACGTGAAATCCTCCCCCCGAAGGTGTTACTAGTCGTAACAGCTTGCATTCTGGCAGATCATCCACCGCATGGCCACAACAAGGTGGCTGATCAAAAGTTGAGGGAACCTGGGGCGTTCGTCGCTAGACTTCTTTCATGGGCACTCTGTTCGCGTTGACGCTGCCAGGCTTGCTCGTGCTGCTGGTCCTGTTCGCGTTCGCCGAGACTCTCTGGAACCGGCTCACCGGTGGCCGGGCCCTGCCGTGGACCAGGGGGCGCACGACTCGTCCGGTCTCGGCTGCGGGCTTCGAAGAGGTTGCTGCCCTGTTTCAGGGGTCCAAGCATCATGAATTCGAACAGCGGCAGAGTGCGTTGATGCATCGTGAGGACGGAACCGACGGTGACCCGCCGTGGGTGTCCGTCGATCCGGAAGCTAACAAGGTCGTTCTCCGTCGACGGAGTTGACAGTCGCCGACAGTCGACGGAGTTGACAGTCGACGGAGTTGACAGTCGGGCTCAGGCCCAGTGGCTGGGGCGGGTCAGTGAATCGGGGAGTGTGGTAGCCGAATCGCCAACCGCCGCGTTGATCTGGAACTGAGTGAGAAAGATACTGCCGCGGAGTTTTGCGCCGCGAATGTCGGTGCCGCGCAAGTCTGCACCGATCAGATCGGCGCGATCGAGTTCGCAGCCGCGGAGGTCTGCACCGATCAGATAACTCCCGCGAAAGTTGGCCCCACGTAGGTCGGAACCACGAAGTTTGGCGCCGATGAGGTCTGCGCCGCGGTGGTCGAGTTTGCGACCCTTCTTGCCCGAGACAGGTGAGCGCACAAGGTCACTCGTCTGCAAGAGCAGTGTGTTGACAGTCGCTCGGTGTGCTGAGACGTCGACGGCTTGAATCTGCGAAGGCGTGCCGTTGGTCAGGCTTTCCGTCTCTGCGAGTGCAGCGTCGAGTTCCTTTCGTATCGAGTGGGTTTGCTTCAGCGAGCGGGCTTCGGCGAGATACCAGAGCAGTTCGTGCAACTGGCGTACGACAGGGAACGTTTCGAACATGTCTGACGCGGTCTCCGGGGCATCATGCCAGCTGATGCCGTCGTAGGTCTGCTGTGAAACCTTCTGTCCCGCACCGAAACAGTCGTACACGGTGCAACCGGTGAAGCCCTTCTTTCGCAATCCGGTGTGAATGCCGCAACGGAAATCCTGCTGCAGGTTCTCGCAGGGGTCGCCGGCATTCTTGTTGGTCGCGAAGTCGGAGGACTTGGAAAAGGGGAGTGCGACGCAGCACAGGCCGAAGCAACTGCTGCAATCCGCGAGCAGATTGGTCTGGCCGGCAAGCACGCGTACTCCCGATTGTTGGGTTGGACGGAAAGTCTGGCTTCGAGTTCGTGAGTCTGTCAAACGAATTTTCGTGGTTCTGAAGCAGTCGATGCGCTGCTACGCTGCTTTTCGCATGTCGATTCGAAGCCGGGGGGCTTGGGTGGGGAACGAAATACTGCAAGCGGGCGGCGGTTGGATTCGAGGCAAAAGGCGTTGGAAAGGCCGGAACTTTCGGGTCGACTTCGATGATGGCCTGGTGTGGATATGAAGCGCCGCAAACGATTCCACAAGCAGGGCTCGACGGGTACGCCGACGGCGGCGCGGGATCGCTGGATCGATTCCAAGACGGACTGCGTGCATCCCACGACGGCACGCATTAATGCAACACGGTCATCGGACACATTTACGGATCGACCGTGATCGGCGCTGCGGCGCCTCGGACGGACGATCAATGGACGCGAATGATCTGTTCTTCGTGGGAAGCCCCGGAACATGTCGGTGGCCACGTGTACGCCGCCGCCGCGGCAAATGATCCGGTTCCGATGATCGGGGACGTGTTCGGCGGTCTCTCGCACGGAGCGATCCCCGCGAATGATCTTCCGCTGATCGGATTCGGTGCCACCGTCGTCGAGTCAGCACCCGGAACCGGGATCGACGCGGGTCTGTTGGGCGAGCTCCCCAGCCCAGTCGCACACAGCGAGTATTGGGAACGCACCAACCCGGCTCTTGCCGGGATGGGCCACGTGATCGCCGGACTAGGAGCGCCATGACCAACGCAACGCGACGCCGTAAAGCACTCGGCATGAGCAGTATCGCGGTGGCAATCCTGCTGTCGGCGTGTACGACCCTGCTGTCGGCGTGTACGACGACGGAGAACGGGAAAGTGATGGAAGCCAACTTGAATCTGACCCTCATGCAGGCACAGGCCAAGGTGATCGAATACATGACGGACACGATCACGGTACTGCCGCCGGGCGCCTACTTGACGCGGTATTCCGAACTGAACCAGAAGGTCACCCTCGATCCGGGTGGCACCGTCCCGTGCAATGACAGCAATCTGTCGAAGGACACATCCGTGGACTACGGCGTGACGTACTTCCTCACCTCAACTGAAACCGCCGACATCCCAGGTTTCGGTGATCCGATTCGCAATCTGTGGACTGAGCGCGGCTGGAAGTTTCGAACGTACGACTCCGCTGGGGACTCGACGAGCACCGAGACAATCTTGCCGGATGGATATCGAATGGTTCTGGAGGAGTACGCGCGGGGAGCAAGTTTGACCGGGTCGTCGCCGTGTTTCCCCCGACCCGATGCATCGGATCGTCCGAACGCGCCCGTGCAGATCGATCAACCTTGACCGGGCCCGCGTCCTCGTTTCCCGAGTTGACTGTCCTCGCTCGCCAAGTCGACGCCGAGGTCGGGAACGTTCGCGCCCGCGCAGATGCTGGAGGTGGTGCAGTCAGCGTCGAGGTTGACGCGTACGGCGCGATCACTGACTTGCAACTCACCGAGAGCGGTCTCCGGGCCGGCGCGGCTGCGCTCTCCGCCTCGATCGCAGCGGCCCACCGAACCGCTTCTGCGTCAGCAGCGTCTGCCGCGCAAGAACTACGCGCCCCACTCCTCCGTGACCCTCGCGTCGCCAGGGCAATGAATGCTTTCAATGCAGTGGACGCGTTCGATCAGGCGCCGGCCGCACCTGAACCTCACGTGGTGAAACGAGCCGACCGCGCGTCGGTCGACGACGACCCACCCTTCGACGGCGGTTCGTTCATGCGACGTGCCTGAGCCCGGGCAAAAAGAACCCCTGCGAACCGCTTCTCAGCAGTTCACAGGGGTTCCTTTGGCGGAGGATAGGGGATTTGAACCCCTGAGGGCGTTAACCCAACCCGCGTTCCAGGCGAGCGCCATAGGCCACTAGGCGAATCCTCCGTGGAGCAGCATACCCAATTGCGAGCGTGAAGCGTTAAACGGGTACCTGACCTGCGAAGAACCGGTGGATCTCAGGGTTTGGATGTCCGCCCCGGTAGGTGGTGTGCAGCGGCCGACGAAAGCCGTCTACACTGTTCATTGGATCCCGCGCGGCGCGCATCCTGTGAACTCCCCCAGGGCCGGAAGGCAGCAAGGGTCAACGGGCTCTGCCGGGTGCGCGGGGTCCTCTATTTTTTCACATACCCGACCCCGCCTCGTCGGTGAAAGGCCGCTCCGGATGCCTATCCAAACCCAGATCGGGTTGATGAGCCATGAAGAACTCACCTCCGAGCATGAGAGCCAGAGCGCGAAGTACACGCAGCTCCAGGCGCAGAAGCTCGCACTCGATCTGACCCGCGGTAAGCCTTCCCCGGAACAACTCGACCTTTCCGCAGAGCTGCTGACGCTGCCCGGCGACGGTGACTTCCGAGACGGCAGCGGCACCGACTGCCGTAACTACGGCGGACTCACCGGTCTGCCGGAACTGCGCGCCATCTTCGGTGAGCTGCTGGGTATCCCCGTTGCGAACCTTCTCGCCGGCAACAACGCGAGCCTCGAGATCATGCACGACAACGTCGTGTTCTCACTGCTGCACGGCACTCCGGATTCGGCCCGGCCATGGGCACAGGAAGAGAAGATCAAGTTTCTCTGCCCCGCACCGGGCTACGACCGCCACTTCGCGATCACCGAGTCCCTCGGCATCGAGATGATTGCGGTGCCGATGAACCACGACGGCCCGGATGTCGTCAAGATCGCCGAACTTGTTGCGTCAGATCCGCAGATCAAGGGCATGTGGGCGGTTCCGGTTTACGCGAACCCCACCGGTGCCGTGTACTCCGAAGAAATTGTCCGGACGCTCGCGTCGATGCCGACGGCCGCGCCGGACTTCCGCCTGTACTGGGACAACGCGTATGCCGTGCATCCACTTGTCGGCGAGACCGCACCTTCCTACGACATTCTCTCGATGGCAGCGGAGGCCGGACACCCCAACCGTCCGCTCGTGTTCGCGTCGACGTCCAAGATCACTTTCGCCGGCGCTGGTGTGAGCTTCTTCGGTAGCTCGGCGGAAAACCTTGCCTGGTACCAGAAGTTCCTGGGTAAGAAGAGCATCGGACCTGACAAGGTCAATCAGCTTCGCCACCTGCGTTTCTTCGGCAATGCCGACGGCGTTCGTGCGCACATGGAGAAGCATCGCGCGTTCCTCGCACCCAAGTTCGAGCTCGTACTGCGGATCCTCGAGGATCGTCTAGGTGCCTCGAAGGTCGCGTCCTGGACGGAGCCGAAGGGCGGATACTTCATCAGCCTCGACGTGGTCGACGGCACGGCCAAGCGGGTCATCGAACTGGCGAAGAACGCGGGTATCGCGCTCACCGCTGCCGGATCGGCTTTCCCGTACAGCACGGATCCGGACGACCGGAACATCCGGTTGGCCCCGAGCTTCCCGTCCACGGCTGAACTCGAAGTTGCCATGGACGGCGTGGCGACGTGTGTCCTGCTCGCAGCCACCGAATCGCGTCTCTCCGAGATCTGAGTTCTCTAAGCGGCGTGCCCGGTCGGTACTTTTCGGTCTCGTCTTGTACCGTTCGGAGCATCAATTCCCGACATAGGGTGTAAATCCCGGAGGTTGTAGTGACGGGCGCGATCAACGCTTCGGATGGACCCTCTTTCGAGGCGCACACCGCGAAATCAGAGTCGGTCATCGAAGCTGACATACCGCGACGCAGTCTCCGTGTCGGTGTTCTCGGATTCTCTGTGCTCGGTGTTCTGGCAGTCGCGTCCGTGCTGATGGTTCTTTTCGCCGTGCCGATGAATACGCGGTACTGGGGGATCTTCGAAAATTTCCTCGATCTCGACGTCTACCGCCACGGCGGCAGCGTTGTGGTTCAGGGCCTTCCGTTGTACGACGGGCCAGTCCTGGAAGGGATGATGTTCACGTACACCCCGTTTGCGGCTTTGCTGTTCACGGTGTGGGCGGTGCTCTCGTTCAAACAGGCGATTGTCGTGTGGACGGGTTTGAACATCGCTGCGTTGTTCGCAGTGATCGTGTTGTGCTGGAAGTACCTCGGTTATCGGCTCGACGTGAAGGCGTACGCCGTCAGTGCGTTGGCCACCACGATCTTTCTGTTCATGGAACCGATACGTACGACGCTCTGGCTCGGGCAGATCAACATCTTCCTGCTGCTCTTGATCGTGTGGGACCTCGGTCGGGACGAGAAGAGTCGGCTCCGAGGAATCGGGGCAGGCATCGCCGCCGGCGTGAAGCTCACCCCGGCCTTCTTCTGGGCGTACCTCTTCATCACTCGTCAATGGCGTGCGTTGGTGACGGCCGTCGTGACGTTCGCGGCGACCGTCGCGATTGGTTTCGTCGTGATCTACAACGATGCGTACAAGTACTGGACCGGCACTCTTGTCGACAGCGAACGCGTCGGACCGACGGATGCTCCGAGCAACCAGTCCGTGTCCGGTCTGATCGCTCAGCTCACTCACACTCCGACGCCGTCGCGGGTCCTGGTCCTCGTCTTCAGTGCGCTGGCGGTATGCCTCGGACTCGGTGCCGCGTGGATTGCTCACCGGCACGGCCAGAAATTGCTCGGCCTCACCATGACGGGGTTGACTGCGACCACTGTCTCGCCGTTCTCGTGGGGTCATCACTGGGTGTGGTTCGTCCCGCTGGTCGTCCTCGCCGCGCACTACGCGATGGTGTCGAAGAAGCGCTGGGCGTGGGTGGCGCCGTTCGTTTTCCTGCTCCCAGTCTTGAACTGGTCTCACACTTGGTGGGACCCGTCGGTCATTCCGGGTACGGATCGCTTTGTCGGAATGGGCCTGTTCATGTTCGTGCCGCCCGAGTATCTGCGGATTCCGACCGTCGGCGTCTACCTCTGGGTCTTCACGCTTGCCGCGGTCTCGACGTTGGTTCTGTTCGGCTGGAAGAAGTGGAAGATTCCGGCTCCGGATGCGTCGGCGCCGGTCACAACTGCCGCCTGACGTGGCAGTATCGGACTCATGGCACTTCAACTGAACCTTGTCGGTGACCCCGAAGCTGATGCCCTCCTCGCCGAGGACCCGTTGGCGTTGTTGATCGGAATGCTTCTCGATCAACAGGTTCCGATGGAAACGGCCTTCCTCGGTCCGAAGAAGCTGGCGGATCGGCTCAGCGGTATCGACGTCAGGCGTATCGCCGACATGGACACCGACGAGTTCATCGCCATCTGTGCCGAGCCTCCGGCTGTGCACCGATTCCCCAAGTCGATGGGCGAGCGTATCCAGCTCATGTGCCAGTTCATCGTCGAGAACTACGACGGCGACACCGCGGCGATCTGGACTTCGGGAAATCCCGACGGCAAGGAAGTGCTGAAGCGGCTCAAAGCCCTACCCGGTTACGGGGATCAGAAAGCCCGGATCTTCCTGGCGTTGCTCGGAAAACAGATCGGCGTCGAGCCGAAAGGTTGGCGCCAAGCGGCCGGCGACTACGGGCTCGAGGGGTCGAGGCGCTCGATTGCAGACGTGGTCGACGAACAGTCTTTGCTCGAGGTCCGCGAGTTCAAGAAGGCCGCAAAGGCGGCAGCGAAGGCCGACAAGAAGTAGCCGCTTTCAGGATTTCCGGGACCCGCTGGCACGCACTACTTTCATCAGGTCGCCTGCGGGGCCCTCGAGCTGACGCGGCGGGCGCCACACTGCACGCAGGGATCGGTCGAGTTCCAAGCCTTCGACGGCTACGACCCGAAGTTCTCCCTGCTTCACCTGGTCCTCGACGGCCAGCGTGCTCAGTACCGCCGGGCCGACGCCACCGAGCACGCTGGTTCGAATCGCGGCCGAACTACCCAGTTCCAACAACGGTGCACCGCGCTCGTATTCGTGTAACGCCAGGTCGAGAGTCGTTCTGGTTCCCGATCCGGGCTCACGCACCAGCAGAGGTGTCGCTGCCAGTTCGGCGACGGTCAGCGGCTTTCGTCGACGCGCCCATGGATGATCCGGATGAACGACCACGACCAGCGAGTCACGCGCGACGGTGACGCTGGGCAGGCTCTTCGGAACGGTCGGTGACTCGACGAATCCGAGGTCACACATTCCTACTTCGACGGCTTCGAGTACGCGTGTCGAGTTGTAGACCTGAAGGTGGACGGTGACACCAGGATGCAGTGATCGAAAGACGCCGAGCCAGGCCGGGATCAGATGTTCGGCGACGGTCATGCTGGCACACACGGTCAATTCCGCGGATCGTTCGGTCCGCATCCCTTCGGCGACGTCGAGAAGCTGCCTCGAGTTGGCGAGGACGCGGCGCGCCCAGTGGACGATGACGGTCCCCTGCGGAGTCAAAGTCGCCCCCGTCGACCTTCGGTGTATGAGTGGCATCCCGAGCTGCCGCTCGAGGGCTTTGACGGCGCGGCTGGCATTCGGTTGTGCGATGTGAGCCAGACGGCTTGCAGCACTGAGGCTTCCGTGATCATCGATGCCGACGAGTAGCTCGAGTGTGGTGAGGTCGGGCCACCTTCTGGTCATGCAGACAGGCTATACCCAGCATCTATTCCATATCGATCTGATATGTCGTGATGGTAGAAATCGCCCTACCGGAGCGATGGTGGCTCAAGGACGCTGGATGAGTGAACCGTGATGTGAAGTCCGTGGCCGAGAAACCCGCAGTCGCCCCTTCGTCAGAAGTACGACGGTGGTCGAGCGTCGCTGCATTGATGCCCGGAGTTGCGTTGTGCGCCTTGGGGGCCACGGTCGCGCTGGTTGCCGGTCAGTTCACCTCCGCCGTGAGTCCGTTGCTGATTGCGATAGTGGCGGGTGCGGTGTTGGCGAATACCGTCTCTTTGCCGGCGAAATTCCAACCTGGCCTGGCATTCTCGGCGAAACGGCTACTTCGGGTGGGTATCGCTCTGCTCGGGCTGCAATTGATGTTCTCCGACATCGTCGGTTTGGGTTGGGGAGTGATCGCCGTTGTGGTGGCGATAGTGTTCCTCGGTATCGCCGGGACCATGTATGCCGGAAAGCTTCTGGGATTGAGTTGGTCGCAGAGGATTCTGATTGCCTGCGGCTTCTCGATCTGTGGCGCCGCCGCTGTGGCTGCTGCGGACGGTGTGGTGAATGCGCGAGAGGAAGAGTTGCTGACCGCTGTTGCGCTGGTGGTGATCTTCGGAACTCTGATGATTCCGACGATCCCCTTGCTGGCCGATGCTTTCGGTATGAACGAGATCGAGGCGGGCATGTGGGCCGGTGGGTCGATCCACGAAGTGGCACAAGTAGTGGCTGCCGGCAGCGCTCTCGGCGCCACCGCGTTGGGTGTCGCGACCGTGGTGAAACTTGCGCGCGTATTGATGTTGGCGCCGGTCATGGCGTTTCTGAGCATTCGGCAACGCACGATGGTCGACAACACCGCAACGAAGCGGCCCCCGCTGATTCCGTTGTTCGTCGTGGCATTCATCGGCTGCATGGGTTTGCGCTCCACCGGAATGTTGCCAAATGAGCTTCTCGGATTGGCGAAGACTGTGCAGACGGCGCTGTTGGCTGCTGCGATGTTCGCTCTCGGGCTGGGGGTGCGGCTGAGCGTCATTCGTGGAGTGGGCGCACGACCATTCGTTCTGGCCGCGATTTCCACCGTGTGGGTGGCGACGATCGCCTACGTCGGAGTCGTGCTGGTCAGCTGATCGAGCGTTGAGTCCGCCATGCGCTCGGGCTCGTCGAGAACTGAGTGCGAAACCAGCGCGAGAAACTACCCTGCGTCGAAAACCCCAGGTGGACCGCCACTTCGGTCAATGAATAGCGAGGGTTGGCGACAAATCGTTCCGCGAGGGTGCTTCGGACCGAATTGAGAACGGCCGTGAACGTATCTCCGGATTCGGCGAGATGACGGTGCAGTGTCCGCCGGTCGAACCCGAGGCTTCGTGCCACCTGCTCGACAGAGCAGCGGCCGGTCGGAAGCAGAACTTCGATCAATTCCTTGGTGCGGCTGAGGGTGTCGGAGGTTTCCGATGCGGGAAGTGAGTCGAGGAACTGGCGAGCGTACGGCCGGAGCAACTCGTCGGAGAGTTGGTTTGCCGCATCCAGGTCGGCGGCGAAGAAAACGATTCCGGTGAATTCGTGATCGAATTCCACGGTGTCGCCGAGGATTCGTCGATGCGTGCTCGTATCTTTCGGGGCATTGTGCGTGAATCCCACGCTGACCGGATGCCATCGAGAACCCAGGAAACTTCGCAGGATCTGCAGCGTCGCGCCGACTGCGAGTTCGACGCTCTGTCTGGTGTCGACCGGTTCGCCGACCTCGAGCGAGATTCGCAGGGTGGCGAGTCCGTTGACCTCGTTCAATCGGATGCGCAATGACTCGTTGTACGTGTGCTCGTATCGCATCAATACGTCGAGCGCGCTCCTGACGTCTGGTTCTTCCCTGATGACCAAGCTGAGGGGACCGAGATTGGACAGTCGACGCAGGCCGGCGAGTAGAAGCCCGAAGTCTTCGTGTCCGGACTCCGCTGCCGATCGCTCCAGGAGCGATGCGATGGAGGCGGCCGGTACCCATTGGTCGGGGTTCGCCAGGCTTGCCGGGCTCAGGCCGACACTTCTCATGAGGGCCACAGCGTCCACGTCCACTGTTCGGCACAGGTCGACGTATCGGTTCAGTGACGCGTAGCGGGCGAGTGGCTTCATAGGGCCCCCTTTACTCGATGTCCCGAAATGTTGTGTTGTGTGTCTCGTCAAGTTAAGCATGTGAGCCGGATCTCACATAGTTTTGTTCACATCAGTTCGGTACGACCGCGAAGTCGAGCACCGACTTCTGGAAGTTGTTGCGTACGAATACAGCTCGACCGTAATCGAGTCGAGCCCGCCCACAGAATTGGAGAGCATTGATGGCAAACGCCATTCGGTTCCATGAGATCGGCACACCGTCCGTCATGCGTTGGGAAGAGATCGAGGTAGGACGACCGGGTGCCGGAGAGGTTCGGGTTCGTCATGAAGCGGTGGGGTTGAACTTCGCCGACACCTACTTTCGAAGTGGCCTCTATCCTGCGCAATTGCCTGCCGGGATGGGCGTTGAGGGCGCCGGTGTGGTCGAAGAGATCGGCGAGGGAGTAGTCGATTTTGCAGTGGGGGACCGTGTGACCTACACCGGCAGTCCGCTGGGTGCGTACGCCACCGAGCGGATCATGGCGTCGTCCGACCTGATCGCGCTACCCGACGGCATCGCCTTCGACACCGCGGCCGCCATGACCATGCGAGGACTGACTGCCGCCTACCTTCTGCGTCGCATCTACCCGTTGAAAGCGGGAGACACCGTGTTGCTGCATGCTGCGGCGGGCGGGGTTGGACTGATCTTCACCCAGTGGGCAAAACTGTTGGGAATCAAAGTGATCGGAACGGTGTCGAGCGACGAGAAGGCGAGCGTTGCCCGAGCTCACGGGTGCGATGAAGTCGTCATCTACACCCGCGAGGACGTCGTAGCGCGTGTCAAGGAGATCACCGGGGGCGTCGGCGTGCCGGTTGTCTACGACAGTATCGGGCAATCCACGTTCGACATCTCTCTCGATTGCCTTGCCAGGCGCGGGCTGCTGGTGTGCTTCGGAACGGCGTCCGGGCCGACTCCGCCGATTCAGGCAATGCAGTTGGCCGTCAAGGGATCTCTCTTCCTCACACGTCCGGCACTTGCCGATTACATCGCGGATCCCGAGGAACGTGCCGAATTGGCGGGCGAACTGTTCTCACACGTCGAATCCGGGCGAATCAAGATCGAGATCAACCAGCGATACCCCCTCGAAGATGCGGTGCGTGCGCACCACGACATGGAGTCCGGTCGCAGTATCGGTTCCTCCGTCTTCTCCGTCTGAACCGAAACAGCACTTCCCAGAGGAATTGTCATGACCAACACCGCAACGTTGACAGAAAACCTTCCCTCGTCGACCAGCACGATCCACGTCGAGAAATTGACCTGTTCGATCGGGGCAGAGTTGTCCGGGGTGGATCTCGGCGAGGTCGCGCGAGATGCTGCACTCTTTGCCCAGATCAAGGGATTGCTGCTCGAACACAAGGTTCTGTTCTTTCGCGACCAGAACTTCTCCAAAGCCGAGCACGTAGAGCTTGCCCAGCGATTCGGTGAGCTCGAGGATCATCCGGCCCTGGGCAGCGACCCCGACCACCCGGGCCTGGTCCGCATCTACAAAGACCTGGACAGCCCGCCGGAGCATTTCGAGAATGCGTATCACTGCGACGCCACCTGGCGCGTGAACCCGCCCATGGGATGTGTATTGCGTTGTGTGGAAACACCTCCGGTCGGCGGCGACACGATTTGGGTGAACATGGCACTCGCCTACGAGAATCTGCCGGCGCGGGTCAAGGAGCAGATCAAGGATCTGCGTGCCAGGCACAGTATCGAGTCGACCTTCGGCGCTCGGATGCCGATCGATCAGCGGCACCAGCTGAAGGAACGCTTTCCCGACGCCGAACATCCCGTGGTACGAACACATCCGGAGACCGGCGAGAAGATTCTCTTCGTCAATTCGTTCGCCACACACCTCGTGAACTATCACACGCCCGAGAACGTCCGCTACGGAATCGATTACGCCCCCGGTGCCGGAAACCTGCTCACCTACCTGGCCAGTCAGGCCCAGATTCCCGAGTACCAGGTTCGGTGGCGCTGGACCGAGAACAGCGTCGCGATCTGGGACAACCGGTCGACACAGCATTACGCGGTGCAGGACTACTGGCCCGCGGTTCGAAAGATGGAGCGCGCCGGAATCATCGGCGACGCACCGTTCTGATCTCTCTTCCCAGCCCCGAAGATAATTCATTCACTCGATCGGAGTCACGCTATGCATTTCCACGACGATTCACTGTTCCCCGAAACCCAGGACAAGCTTGTCATCACCGTTGCTCCCTACGGACCGGAGTGGGAGCCGGACGATTTTGCAGAAGACCTCCCGTTGTCGATGGACGAGCATGTCCAGCAAGCCGTCGACTGCTTCAACGCCGGTGCCACCGTTCTTCACATCCACGTGCGTGAACTCGACGGCAAGGGCTCGAAGCGACTGTCGAAGTTCAACGAGCTTCTCGGCCGCTTGCGTGAGGCCGTTCCCGAGATGATTCTGCAGGTCGGCGGCTCGATTTCGTTTGCCCCGGAGGGCGAAGGCGCCGATGCGAAGTGGTTGTCCGACGACGTGCGTCACATGCTGGCGGAATTGGAGCCGGCTCCCGATCAGGTGACGATCGCGATCAACACCAGCCAGATGAACATCATGGAACTGATGACCGACGACGACATCGCGGGTACGTCGATGCAGCGTCCGGAATTGGCGGACACGTATCGGGAAATGACCGTGCCCGCCGGTCCGGAGTGGGTGGCAGAGCACCTGCGCCGGTTGCAGGCCGCCGGAATCCAGCCGCATTTCCAGTTGTCCAGTATCCCGCAGCTCGAAACGGTGGAGCGGTTGATCCGACGCGGCATCTACACCGGCCCGGTCAACCTCACATGGGTGGCAATCGGCGGCGGCTTCGACGGCCCCAACCCGTACAACATGATGAACTTCGTCCAGCGTGTTCCCGACGGTGCGTGCCTGACGCTGGAAACGCTGATGCGTAGCGTCCTGCCGGTGAACACGATGGCCATCGCGATGGGCTTGCACGCTCGTTGCGGCAACGAGGACACCATCTGGGGCCGCAAGGGCGAGAAGATGACGTCGGTGCAGCAGATCGAGCAGTTGGTGCGCATTGCAGGCGAATTGGGCCGCGAGGTGGCTACCGCGAAGGAAGCTCGGGACATCTACCGGATCGGTGAGACGTATGCCGACACCGACGAGACGTTGGCGAAGCTGGGTTACGCGCCCAACCGCCGGATCGGCCAGCTGGGATTCACGCAGCACGCCTGAGTTCGCACCCTCTCGTACAACAGTTCCGGGGGTACGAACCGCGACGGTTCGTACCCCCGAATCCCCCCGTCTACCTCGAGTACTTCTAGGAGAGTCATGGGACTGCAAGCTCCCGCCACGCCACGTGTGGACACCGCGCTCGGAATCGGCGGACGACGAAAGTTATACCCGTGGATCGTTTTCGCCCTGGCTTTCGGTCTTCTGCTCTCGGACTACATGTCGAGGCAGGTGCTCAGTGCAGTCTTCCCGATCCTGAAAGCGGACTGGGATCTCTCCGATTCGCACCTCGCCTCCCTGAGCAGCGTGGTGGCATTGATGGTCGGGCTGTTGACGTTCCCGTTGTCGCTGCTCGCGGACCGCTGGGGCCGCGTCAAGAGCTTGATCTTGATGGCGGTGTTGTGGAGTGTCGCGACGTTGCTGTGCGCAATCGCTCAGACCTACGAACAGATGTTGGGCGCCCGATTCTTGGTAGGTGTCGGTGAAGCGGCGTACGGCAGCGTGGGTATCGCCGTGGTCCTAAGTGTGTTTGCGCCCCGCGTGCACGCAGCTCTTGCCGGTGCCTTCATGGCCGGTGGATCGTTCGGTTCGGTCATCGGTGTGGCAATCGGTGGGTTCATCGCAGTCCAGTTCAGTTGGCGGTGGTCTTTTGCCGCCATGGCGATCTTCGGTCTGATTCTGGTTGCGCTGTTCCGTGCCCTCGTCACCGAGAAGAAGCTCACCGCTTACGCCGTCGAGGCCGCGCCGGATGCCGCCGGGGAAGCGTTGAGACACGACGGTTTTCGTGCGCCGGTGTCCTCGCTGTTCACCAATCCCGCCGTGTTGTTCGCCTACATCGGTGGTGGTCTCCAGATGTTCACCGCCGCTGTACTTCTGGCGTGGTTGCCGAGCTTCTTCAATCGCTACTACGATTTGGCCCCGGACAAGGCCGGCGTCACAGCTTCCGTATTCGTCCTCTTGGTCGGAAGTGGGATGGTGGTGTGCGGGTTCATCACAGATCGATTCAGCCGCGACGATTCGGCGCGGAAATGGACCACCGCAATCGTCTACTGCGCCATCTCGTTGGTGACGCTGAGTATCGGGCTCCGGTTGGATACGGGGACAGCGCAACTCGTATTGCTCGGTATCGGTGCATTCTTCTCTGCCGGTTCGTCGGGGCCGACGGCAGCTATGGTCGCGAACCTTACCCATCACTCGATTCGAGCGTCGGCCATGGGAACGCTCACCGTTGCCAACAACCTTCTTGGGCTGGCGCTCGGTCCCTTCGTGGTCGGCATCCTCGCCGATCACCTGGGTCTTCTCGGTGCTCTACAGCTTTCGCCCTTCGTCTATGTCGTCGCGGCCCTCGCGTTGGTAGCCGGCAAGCGTGCCTATCCCGCCGGGATGAGGCGGTTGGCTACGTTGCAGAATCGGCCCGAGATCCCCGGCGCCACTGAAGTAGCAGAAGTTCGGAGTTCCTGATGGATGAATCACCCACGGTAGTAATAGTTCCCGGTCTGCGCGATCATGTCGAGGATCATTGGCAGACTCACCTCGCGCGCAGGCTCGACAACGTTCTGACGGTTCCTCCCCTCGAGACCGACAAGCTCAGTCGCGATGCCAGGGTTGCGGCATTGGACGAGGTGTTGACAAGTGTTTCCAGCCCGGTGGTCCTGGTCGCGCACAGCGCCGGAGTTATGACAGTTGCCCACTGGGCGAGGGCGCATCATCGAGATGTTGCCGGCGCACTTCTGGTCACGCCGGCGGATCTCGAACTTCCTCTACCCGAGTCCTATCCGTCTCTCGAGGAGCTCGATCGGAACGGGTGGCTACCGATACCGCGTCAGCGTCTGCCTTTTCCGAGCACGGTCGCGGCGAGTCGGAACGATCCGCTCGCCGGGTATCGCCGAGTTGTGGGTTTGGCTGAAGGATGGGGGAGTCGGTTGCTGGATCTGGGTGAGGTCGGACATCTCAATCCGGCGTCCGGATACGGGTATTGGCCGCGGGCGGAATCATTGGTGTGGGAACTGCTCGAGTCGGTGTCGCACGCCGCCTCGTCTCGTACCACGGATTCCGAGTCGCAGGAGGAACACAGTCATGCTTGATCTTGCTGCTCTGCTGGAAGATTCGGCCCGGCGATACCCGGAACGGGATGCGCTGGTTCTCGGAGAAGCGAGGCTGACGTATGCGCAGTTCGACGCCTACGCGAATCGCATCGCCCATCTGCTCGTCTCGCGGGGTGTCGAGCCAGGTGACAAGGTGGCGTTGTCCTGCCCGAACGTTCTCGAGTTCCCGATCGTCTACTACGGCATTCTCAAGGCCGGTGGCGTCGTCGTTCCTCTGAACATCCTGCTCAAGGGGCGCGAAATTGCCTATCACCTGGCTGATTCGGAAGCGAAGCTGTACTTCTGTTTCGAGGGAAGTCCCGAATTACCGATCGCCGAGTACGCCATCGCCGGGTTCGAGCAGAGCGAGACCTGTTCGGCCCTGATCGTGATCAGCACCGAGCCGGGTGCACCGTCGTCAACCCTCGGAGTCGAGACTCTAGGCGAAGCACTGGCATCCGTGTCCGGCACGGAAACGCCTGCAGCCGCGGTTGTTCGTGAACCGACGGACACCGCGGTCATTCTCTACACCAGCGGCACGACCGGAAAGCCCAAGGGCGCCGAACTCACTCACTGCAACATGGTCTTGAATGCACTGTCGACCAACCGGTTGTTCGAGAGCGTTCCGTCCATGCATGAGCGTTATCTCCTGACTTTGCCGTTGTTCCACTCGTTCGGCCAGACAGTGACCATGAATGCGGGAATCTGCGTCGGTGCCACTTTGGTGTTGATGCCGCGCTTCGATGCGACCGCGGCACTCGAGATCATGGAACGCGAAAAGATCTCGGTCTTCGGGGGCGTCCCGACCATGTATTGGGGACTGCTCGGCGTGCTGGAGGAGGTAGTGAAATCCGGGGTGGATATCGAGACCGTTTCACAGAACATGCGGTGCGCGATCTCCGGTGGTGCAGCGCTTCCCGTCGAAATCTTGACACAGTTCAGGGAACGCTTCGGTGTTCAGATCCTCGAAGGGTACGGGTTGTCCGAGACCTCTCCGTTGGCCTTGTTCAGTGACCCGGAGAGCGACCCCCGGCCCGGTTCGATCGGCGTGCCGATCTGGGGCGTCGAAGCGCGGCTTGTCGATGACTCTTGGCGTACGATCACCGGCCCCGATGAAGTGGGTGAGTTGGCCATTCGCGGGCACAACGTCATGAAGGGCTATTTCAACCGACCCGAGGCGACGGCGGAAGTAATGTGCGACGGATGGTTTCGCACCGGGGATCTGGCACGGGTCGATACCGACGGAAATTACTACATCGTCGACCGCGCGAAGGACATGATCGTGCGGGGCGGATTCAACGTCTACCCACGCGAAATCGAAGAGGTTCTGCTCACCCACCCAGCCGTCTCACTCGTCGCCGTCGTCGGGGTGCCGGACACGAGCCTCGGCGAAGAAGTTGTCGCCTACGCGATCCGAGAGCCGAGTGAAGAGATCTCCGAATCGGATCTCGTGGAATGGTCGCGGGAACAGATGGCCGCCTACAAATATCCGCGCCGCATCGAGTTCGTGCCGTCGCTGCCGATGACGGCAACCGGAAAGATTCTCAAACGTGAACTGAATCAAGCATTTTCGATTGTCTGAGGAGATCGATGACTGACGTTCGAGCAAGTGAAGCTTTTCCCGTGACCCAGGCTATGAAGGATTCGGGTGGCTGGAATCCGTTGTGGGACGGACTTTCGGAGCTGGATCCCGAGTGGACCGAGCTGTACATGAAGACAGCAATGCAGCCCTGGAACAGTGGGGTGCTGTCACCTCAGGTGATCCAGTTGCTGTGCATAGCCGTCGATGCGGCGAGCACGCACATGTACGCGCCCGGCGTACGACGCCATATTCGCGCCGCGCTCGACATGGGAGTGACCCCGAAGGAGATTCTCGAGGTGCTGAAACTGACCACCGTCGTCGGGATTCACTCCTGCAATGTCGGCGTTCCGATCCTGATGGAGGAAATCGCAAACCGGTGACGGCGGTCAGTCCCGCTCGCGGTTCTCCCGTTCCTCACGCTGACGCTGGAGGAACGGGCTCGGGTTCTGTCCGCCGATCGGACCGTGGCCGAGGACTCCGTGCTCGTAGGCGGACTCCGCGTGCAGGGCAACGTCGATTCCGCGGGCCTCGTCTTCACGCGAAATACGGAAGCCGAAGGTCTTGTCGATGAGCTTTCCGAGACCGTAGGTCACACCGAAGGCATAGAGCGCGACCACGACGACACCGACGAACTGCTTGCCCAGCTGCGCGAATCCGCCGCCGAAGAACAAACCTTCCGGACCGCCCGTCATCACGGCCGTCGCGAGGAGTCCGATCAGCAACGAGCCGACGATTCCGCCGACGAGGTGCACGCCGACGACGTCGAGGGAGTCGTCGTAGCCGAGCTTGTGCTTCCATCCCACGGCGTACGAGCAGACGATGCCCGCGATCAGACCGATGACGAGCGCACCGAACATGTTCACCGTTCCGCACGACGGGGTGATCGCGACCAGACCGGCGACGACGCCCGAAGCTGCGCCGAACGTCGTGGGGTGTCCGTCACGGTTCTGCTCGACGAACAGCCAGCCGAGTAGTCCCGTACAGCCGGCGACGAGTGTGTTGAGGAAGATCTGCGAGGCCATACCGTCGGCCGCAAGGGCCGACCCGGCGTTGAATCCGAACCAACCGAACCAGAGCAGACCGACGCCGAGCAGGACGAACGGCAGATTGTGCGGACGCATCGACTCGGCCTTGAAACCCATCCGCTGGCCGAGGACCAGTGCCAATGCCAGGCCTGACGCTCCGGACACGATTTCGACCACGAGGCCACCGGCGTAGTCGAGTGCGCCCATCTGGGCGAGCCATCCCTGCGGATTCCACACCCAGTGAGCGACGGGGACATAGACGAGCAAGGACCAGATGGGGACGAAGATCATCCAGGCGGAGAACTTCGCGCGGTCGGCGATCGCACCACTGATGAGTGCTGCAGTAAGGATTGCGAACGTCAATTGGAAGGTTGCGAACAACACTTCCGGGACATTCCCGTGCACGGTCGACGGGTCGATGCCCGCCATGCCGATGTGTTCGAGTCCGCCGATGATGCCACCGTGATCGTCGCCGAACACGAGGCTGTAGCCCACGAACAACCACGCGACCGTGACGAGTGCGATGGAGACGAAGCTCATCATGATCATGTTGAGTACGCCGGTCGAGCGGACCATGCCGCCGTAGAAGAGCGCGAGTCCTGGCGTCATCAGAAGTACGAGTGCAGTACTGACGAGCAACCAGGCAGTTGCTCCGGCATCGATGGTGGCGGGCACAGTTTTCTCCTCACGCATGCGGACCAGCCCGCGTGCACGGAACCCACGATGGGTGCGTGCGGTTTCCTCCGCACTGCGATTGTGTTGCGAACATGTTTCGGGAGAAGTCGGCGTTGCACCCGCACCGGATCACCTGTCGTGGGTCGCCGGTAGTCTTTGCGCGTGGCCCTGTACCGGAAGTATCGACCCGCGTCCTTCGCCGAGGTGGTGGGGCAGGAGCATGTCACCGCACCGCTCAGCACGGCCCTCGACACCGGACGCATCAACCATGCCTATCTGTTTTCCGGCCCGCGCGGCTGTGGAAAGACGTCGTCGGCGCGAATCCTGGCGCGTTCGCTGAACTGTGAGCAGGGACCGACGTCGACGCCGTGCGATGTATGCGACTCGTGCGTTTCGCTTGGCCCGGGCGGCACAGGCAACCTGGACGTGACGGAACTCGACGCCGCAAGTCACGGTGGCGTCGACGACACCCGAGAACTCCGAGACAAGGCGTTCCACGCCCCCGCCGCTTCTCGCTACCGCGTCTTCATCATCGACGAGGCACACATGGTGACGGCGGCGGGCTTCAACGCGCTGCTCAAGATCGTCGAAGAGCCGCCGGAGCACCTCATCTTCATCTTTGCGACGACGGAACCGGAAAAGGTTCTCCCGACCATCCGTTCGCGTACACACCACTACCCGTTCCGCCTGTTGGCGCCGTCGACCATGCGCGGACTCCTGGAAAAGATCTGCGCCCAGGAAGGCGTACCGGTCGAGCCTGCTGTTTATCCCCTGGTCATCAAGGCTGGCGGCGGTTCGCCTCGCGACTCGTTGAGTGTCCTCGATCAGTTGCTCGCGGGAGCCGGCGAAGAAGGTGTCACGTATCCGCGGGCGCTCTCTCTTCTCGGAGTCACCGACGTCGCGCTCATCGACGAAGCAGTAGACGCCCTGTCTGCCAGTGACGGAGCCGCCTTGTTCGGCACTGTCGATCGGGTGATGGACGCCGGTCACGATCCACGCCGATTCGCGCTCGATCTCCTCGAACGTCTACGCGATCTCATTTTGATGCAGGCAGTCTCCGATGCCAGCGAACGAGGGTTGGTCGATGCGCCGGAGGCCGAGCTGGTCACGATGCGTGAACAGATTCAGCGAGTCGGCCCGGCCACGCTCACCCGTTTCGCCGAAACCGTCCACGCTGGTCTCAGTGAAATGCGTGGGGCGACGGCGCCGCGGCTGCTGCTCGAAGTGATGTGCGCGAGAATGCTGCTTCCTTCGGCCTCCGACACCGAGTCGGCTGTGTTGCAGCGGCTCGAGCGCCTGGAACAAGGTCTTCCGGCTGCCGGAGTCGCGGCTGCCGCTGCCCCTCGCGCGGCAGCAACGCCGGCACCGACTGTGCCGCCGCTCGAACCGGAGATTGCTTCCAAGTTCCAACGGCCCTCCCAACGCAAGGCCGAGCCTGAGGCACGGCCGGAACCAGCCGCCCCGGCTCCGGCGGCGCCGCCGGTCGTCGAGGCTCCGGTCGTCGAGGCTCCTGTCGTCGAACCTCCGGTAGCGGCAGCTCCCGTGGTCGAGCCTCCCACCGTCGAGATCGTGGAACCGCCGGTTGCGGAAGCTCCAGTGGTTGAAGCTCCGGTGGTTGAAGCACCAGTGGTTGAAGCTCCGGTTGCCGAAGCTCCAATAGTTGAAGCTCCTGTGGTTGAACCACCGGCTCCTGCTCCGGTCGAAGCGGAAGAGCTGATCGGGCTTGCCGAGCCGGAACCCGACTACGAGCCCGAGCCCGAGTACGAGGAGCCGGCGGCTGCAGAAGCTGCGCCGGTCTCGGCGGGCCCCACAGTCGAGACCCTCCGTGAATCGTGGAACACCTTGCGCAACAAGGTCGGTGAACGAAACAAGGTTCTTCCGGCCATGCTGTCCGCTGCGACGGTTCACGACGTGCGTGGACATGTTGTGGTCATCGCTCACGGCTCGCCGGTCCTGGGTGCTCGTGTGACGCAACCGCACAACGCGGCGGTCATCTGCGAGGTCCTTGCCGAGATGTTCGGTGGCACTTGGCAAGTCGAGTACCAAGAAGGTGCGCCCACAGCGCCGGCAGCATCGAGCGCACCCAAGGCGACAGAAGCTGCGAGCCGCCCGGCCGCTGCGCCCCGCTTCTCGCGCCCCAGTCAGGAGCGTGCAGCGCAGCAGCCCAAGGCCCCGCAGCCCCAGCGCGGAGATTCGGACGACATTCCGCCGCCTGAGGCCCCCGACTATCCGGAAGACCCTGGACCGGCCCCTGCTCCTGAGGTCGACTACGAGGCAACTCCTCCGCCTGCAACGCCGGAGGACGAGGACGAGATGTTCGCGGAGGCGGCTGAGCCCGCTGATCCGACTGCCAGACGTGATCCCGAGGACGTTGCAAAGGAACTCCTCAAGGACGTCCTCGGGGCACGCCGCCTCGAAAGCTGAGTTGCCGACTCGGTCCGTGCGCGTGAAACGGCTGTCGGAATGCCGCGGCACCACTGTGTGATCGAATTGTTATAAGTGCCGTTCCTTTTGTGTGCGCACGTGTCGAAAGGGCACCGGCTCGGCCCGGCAAAGCTGAATTGTGTGTGGCCGGTTTGCTGGCACATTCGTTCGCTCAATTCCGGTGTAACGAAACATCGATTCGGACGATGGTCGCCGAAGAATATCTGGAATTTCTCGTTGTCTGATCGATATTCGCGTGCTGTTGCTAATTCTCGGTGTGCCACGAATGTTCAGATTGATAGTTGTCGGATGTTTGTTTTGCGGTGATCGACCAATTTGGGACATTCGGCGAATTGGCCACATATTCGGCATTGCGGCATTTCGGTGCGCACTCAACTGAGCATTTTGCCGATCTCGAGAAAACGGTGGCCTTGAAACCGGTGTCCGGTACGGATGTTCAAACCACTGCTTGACCGGCGACGAAGCAAATAAGTAACTCCGAGTTACAGCTAACTATCGATTGCTGTCAAATTGCTGACACATGTTCACGGAGCTGAACGACCTTTGTTATTTGTTTATGCCTTGAGGTGAATCTGCGTTTTACACACGGCTGAACGCGTGGTTAGTCTTCGGTCGATTGAGTCTCCCGTGGATGCGCGCGAAAATAGGAAGTGTAAGATGACTGAAGATTCAACTAATCCCGCGATCGCGATAGTCGGGATGAGCATGTGGTCTCCCGGTGCCCATGATCTGCAAGGATTTTGGGAGAACGTCCTCGCGCGACGGATGCAATTCCGAAAGTTTCCCGAGTCGCGGATGTCGCTCGACGACTACTGGAGCGCGAGCCCTGACGACGTCGACAAGACATACGCCGACCGCGGCGCGTTCATGGACGGTTTCGAATTCGACTGGGTCGGTCGCCGGATACCGGAGCGAACCTTCAAGTCGACAGATCTCACACACTGGTTGGCGCTGGAAACAGCACTCGGGGCTTTGACGGACGCGGGCTACAGCCGAGGATCGGTGCCAACTGGACGCAGCGCCGCAATCGTCGGCAACTCCCTCACCGGTGAAGAATCCCGGATGTGGTCGATGCGTTTGCGTTGGCCTTACGTCAAGCGCGCACTCGCTGTGGCAGCCGAAGCGCGCCAGTTGGACAGTTCCGTCGCCGATGCTCTCGCCGAGACGATGGAAGAGGTCTACAAAGGCCCGTTGGTGGAGCCGAGTGAAGACACTCTGGCCGGCATGTTGTCGAATACGATCGCCGGCCGTATCTGCAATTACCTCGACTTCAACGGCGGCGGGTACGTCGTGGACGGTGCGTGCGCGTCCGGAATGCTCGCGGTGGCGACTGCAGCCGAAAAGCTGGCGTCCGGCGCGGCCGACTTCGTATTGGCAGGTGGAGTCGACGTCAGCCTGGATCCTTTGGAACTGGTGGGATTCGCCCGTTTGGGTGCACTGACACGCGGCGACATGAACGTGTACGACGCAAGCCGAAGCGGATTCATCCCGGGTGAAGGTTGCGGATTCGTGGCCTTGAAACGACTCGAGGACGCCAGGGCGGACGGCGACTACGTGTACGCGACGATTCGCGGCTGGGGCATCTCTACCGATGGCAAGGGTGGAATTACCAAGCCCCGCGCCGAAACTCAGGCCGAAATGATCCGTCGCGCATACTCGGGAGCGGGATTCGCGGCCAGCGAGGTTGCCTTTGTCGAAGGACACGGAACTGGTACTCCCGTCGGGGACCCTGTCGAATTGGCCGGCGTCCAGCAGGCCGCGCAGACGGACGGACCAGTCGAGGCTCGTAGCATCGGCATGACCTCACTGAAGTCGCTGATCGGGCACACGAAGGCGGCGTCGGGCATCCTTGCGCTGATCAAGGCGACCATGGCCGTCAATCAACGAATCCTTCCGCCGCTCGCCGGTTGCACCGACCCGAACCCGGCGTTCGGAACCGAAGCACCGGCACTCTTTCCGCTTGTCAACGGCGAGATCAGAGATCCGTCGGAGAAGATGCGTGCCGGTGCGCAAGCCATGGGTTTCGGCGGTATCAACTGCCACGTCGCGATCGAATCGGCTGATGCACCGTCCAGCAAGCTGACACCCTCGCAAGACGTCCGCACGATGATGGCGTCGTATCAGGACACCGAGGTATTTGTACTCTCTGCAGATTCCGCGGTGGACTTGGCGACCCGAGCGCGGGATGTTGCAGATCTGGCGGTTCCGTTGAGTGTTGCGGAGCTGCTGGACTTTTCGGCGAAACTCTCGCGAGTGATCTCGCCGACCGCGCCCTTCCGTGCCGCAGTGGTGGCCGGACGTCCCGCGCAGTTGGCCGAACGCATGCGTCAGCTTGCCGTGATCTGCGAGAACTCCGCTCCAGCTTCCGGCCAGGTCAAGGTGGTGAGCAACGAGATCTCGATTTCGAACAGCGTCCGCCACGACATCGGATTCCTGTTCCCTGGACAGGGATCCCAACAACTCGAGATGGCTCGCGTGCTGATCGAGCGCTTCGAGTGGGCGCGCGAACTGGCGACCAAGGCGGACGGCTGGTTGGAGGGAGTTGGAGCGGAGGCGATCACGCCGCGGATTCTGCGGAACCCGGTCAAGAGCGCAGACGCTGCGGAATTGGCGAAGTGGAAGCGGGACCTCGCCCAAACACAGTTCACCCAGCCCGCCGTCGCCTTGGCGTCGCTGCTCTGGTTCGAGTACCTCCGCCGATTGGGTGTCACACCCAGTGCTGTCGCCGGCCACAGTCTCGGGGAGTTGACTGCGCTCTACGCGGCCGGAGCTTACGACCAGAAGACGCTGATCACCTTGGCTGCGGCGAAGGGTGCGGCCATGGCTGTCAGTGGTGGTGGAAACGGCGCAATGGCGAGCCTGACCTGCGACCGATCGACGGCTGAGGCGATCATCGCGGAGGCAAAGGGTTACGCGACCGTCGCGAATCTGAATACGCCCACGCAGAGTGTGGTTTCGGGTACCAAAGACGCGGTCGACGATGTGGTTGCCATCGCGAAGACCCGCGGAGTGTCGGCTCAGGCGCTTGCCGTGTCGAATGCTTTCCACTCCGAGATGATGAACGAGGCCGAACGGGAGCTGAAGTCCACTGCGCCCGTTGACGAGCAAGTCGATTCGTTGACTTGCCCCGTGTATTCCTGCGTCGAAGGGGAACGCGTACAGACGCCACTGGCACTTCGCGAACTGGTCACCAAACAGGTTGTCTCACCGGTTGACTGGGTCAAGACGGTAAGTGGGATCTCGCAGGAAGTGGACCTGCTCGTCGAGGTCGGACCCGGCCGTGTGCTGACCGGGCTCACCAAGGCGATCAATGGGACCGACGGCGTGCGCTGCTTCCCCGTTGCGTCCAAGTCCGGACGCGACGAGGACTTCAACGTCGCACTGGCCGCGATGTACGTACACGGCGCTCAGGTCCGCTGGAACGAACTTTTCGACGGCCGGTTCGTGCGCGAATTCGTTCCTGCCGATCAGAAGGTGTTCATCGAGAACCTGGCCGAGGCGAAGCTGACGGTTACCTCTGCTCCCGAACCGCTCGCACTTGGTACGTCCGGCGGGGATCCGGCTGCGGCGCTGGCCGATTACCTGAGCCGACGCGGGACCTTCCTCGTCGACGTCATTCGCGCGGATGTAGGCAGTGGAGCGACTTCTCCGTCTTCTCCATCTGCTCCATCTGCTCCGACTTCGCGGGCAGTCACCAACGGCCACGAATCTGTAGCAGCGAAAGCTCCTTCGCCGGTTTCGGCTCCGGTAGTCGAAGAGCCGGCTGTTGCGGGCGCCGGGTCCGTGGAAAGTGAGCTGATCAGGATCCTCGCCGATACGACGGGATTCCCCGCCGAGTCGATCACGACGGATCTGCGTCTGCTCGATGATCTGAATCTCGACTCGATCAGTGCGGCAGAGGCTATTTCGAAGGTTGCACATCAGTTCGAGGTTGTCGACCTCGACCCTGCCGAGTTGGCCAACGCCACTATCGGAGAAGCAGCATCGCTGATCCTTGCGGCATCACCGCATCCCGGTTCTGACGTTCCAGCAGCGAGTTCGGCGCAGTCGGACGTGTCGCGAATACTGCTCGAGGTAATCGCGGAGGACACCGGATTTCCGGTGGAGTCTCTCGACGTCGACCTCCACCTTCTGGACGACCTGAACATGGACTCGATCAAGGCCGCCGATGCAATCGCCACGGTGGCAACACGGTTGGGTGTTCAGGGTGACCTGGATCCGGCCGAACTCGTCAACGTCAGCCTGGGTGAACTGATCGAAGTGCTCGATCGGTCCGCGAAGGAGAAGTCGGGGCAGCAGCAGCCGGCTGCGCGGGCGCTGCCGGCGAAGGCAAAGGGTATATCAGCCGACAGCTTCACCTGGGTTCGTGATTACACCCTGGAAAAGGTTCGGAGCGAGACAGCGTTGCACGGAGTCCGAGACCTCACGGACACGACGTTTGTCGTCATCGGTGACGACGCCGGTTTGGTCGGAAAGTTGGAATCCGAACTTCGAGGTCGTGGCGCTCAGGTCGACATTCGCACATTCTCCGACAGCACTACTGCGAATGCACACCACGTGGTTGCCGTCATGCCGCGCGTGACCGATGATTCCGTCACCGAAATCGGCTTGCGCCGTGGGATCGAACACATGTACAAAATAGTTCCGGCGCAGCAAAGTGGAGGCGCGCGAACCACATTGGCAGTGGTTCAGTTCACCGATGTCGAGTTGAGCAATCCAGCGCCGGTGCCGAGTGTGGCGGCTTTCGCCGCTTCGGTGCATCACGAGCGCCCCGAACTGGATGTGCGCGTCATAGGATTCGACGGCTCGACTGCGGACGCGGAGGTGGCAGCCACTGTCGTCTCCGAGTTGGATTCGGTTGCACCCTATGTGTTCGCGACTTACGACGCCGAGATGGGACGCACGGCACTGCAACCGCGGGTTCTCGCCTCCAACGACTACACCGTCCGCGAAAGCGGATTGGGAAGTTCGGATGTCGTGGTCGTGACCGGTGGCGCGAAAGGCATCATGGCCCAATGTGCTCTGGCCCTCGGTCGAAAGACCGGCGCCGAACTGGTGCTGATCGGAAGCTCTCAGCGACAAGCGGGCGACGAAATCGCCTCCACTCTTGCGGACTTCACGTCTGCCGGTTTGAGCGCTCACTACTATCGCTGCAACGTCACGGATGCCGCGGCGGTGGCCGGCGTCGTCGCCCAGATCGAGGTCGAGGTGGGGCCGATCACCGGGTTTGTACACGGTGCGGGGGCAAATGTTCCGCGGCGGTTCGAGAGAGTCGACAGCGCTGCGGCTTTCAAGGAGGTTGCACCTAAGGTCCTGGGCGCAGCCAACTTCGTCGAAGCGCTCGCTGATCGTGACTTGAAGCTGTTCGTGGGCTTCTCTTCCATCATCGGATTCACAGGTATGCCCGGAAACAGCTGGTATGCATACGGAAACGAGCTTCTCGACGAAATGGTGGTGCGGTATGCCGCCGGGCACCCGAAGACTCGGACGTTCTCGCTCGCGTACAGCGTGTGGGGAGAGACCGGGATGGGCGCCCGCATGGGCAGTGTCAACCACCTCGCGAAGATGGGTGTCATGCCGATTTCGACGGCTGCGGGAGTGGATCATTTCCTTCGCCTGGTCGACAGCGGACCCGAGGCGAGTCGTATCGTCGTGACCAGTCGACTCGGCGGTCTCGACACCTGGGCGCCGGCAGCACCGGCTCTGCCGGCGGTGTCGCGCTACATCGACCAAGTGGTGACATTCGAGCCGCAGGTAGAACTGGTGACCCGGACGACGTTGTCCACCTCGGCGGATCCCTTTGTCCTCGATCATGTCTGGAAGGGATCGGCGCTGCTTCCGACGGTGTTCGGGCTCGAGGCGATGTCGCAGGCGGCGGCGTATGTCACCGGACGCGTGACCCTGGGTCGCGTCCGCATCGACGACATCAAACTGGATCGACCGATCGTCGTCGACACCGTCGAGGGCACCAGAGTCGAGATCAAGGCAAGCGTCGTGGAGCAGGATCGTGATGCCGCAGGAACGCGGGTGCATGTCACGATCGGCACCGAACGGACCGGGTACGGGCGGCCCCATTTCTCGGCCGACTTCATCTTCGGGCTGGACGAATCACTGCCGGAGTTCGAGAAGGAGTTGCCGCGACCTGTGCTCGACATCGATCCGTTGGACGACCTCTACTCGTGGTTGCTGTTCCAGGAGGGCGATTTCCGCCGACTCGAAGAGATCTCGAGCCTCGATTCCGAGCACATTCTCTTCAGCGCTATTTCGCGAGCCGACCGTAAGCAGCACCTCCTCGGTGATCCGTATTTCCTCGATTCCCTGCTCCAATCGGGCCAGATCATGGTTCCGCGGGAGATCTGCCTTCCGGTCAACATTGCGCGAATCGACATGTACGACGGACGATTCGAGGCTCGTTCGTTCACCGCGTACGCCTACGACAAGGTGCAGACAGAGACCCACATGCAAGCCGACGTGGCGGTGGTGAAGGACGGACGAGTGGTGATGCAGCTCGAGGGATATCGCTCCCAGATTCTCTCCCACGACGAAAGCCGTCCTACGGCTGAGGAAATCGCGGATCCGACTGCGCGCGACGCACAGATCATTCTCGACAAGCTCGCGCAACACAGCCGGGCGTTGGGAGTGAAGAGCCCGCGGGTTGTGGTCGCGCACACCCCGGGGATTCACGAGTTGACCAAGTCGGAACGCCACGAGCAGGAGAAACCGATCGCCGAGGCGGCCGTGAACATTCATCTCGATGAGGATGTGGTGATCAAATGAGTAATGCCTTTGCCATCGAATGGCAGGAAACCGGAAAGCCCGTCGTTGTCGGTGATATTCCACCCTCTGTGGATGTCTCGCTCTCGCACGACGGCAGCAAGTCACTCAGTTCGGCCGGCGACTGGCCTCAGGGGTGTGACATCGAACCGATTCGCTCCCGAACCGTCGTGCAGTGGAAGGCGCTTCTGGGTTCGGCGCGGATTCCGCTGCTCGACGAGTTGATCGCAGGCGGCGAATCACTCGATCGTGCGGGCACCAGGCTGTGGGCGGCGGCCGAGGCGATCCGAAAGGCCACGGGGCAGATGTCGGTTTCTCTGGCGATGGGCGCCAGGGAGGACGACGCAGTGACCTTCCGCGGCGGCGCAGAGGGAAGCGTGGTGGTTCTGACCTTTCCGGCTCTGTTGACGGACAACGAGGAGCGGATTCTCGCTTTCGTGACCGATGAGGCGGATGCCGAAGAGCGTGTTTCGGACGAGGCGGATGCGGAAGAACCGGCGCAGGACCCGGCACCACAGTTCGACACCGGCCCGTTGTCGGCGAAGTCTCTCGCGCAGTTCGACCCGATGGCCTACGGCTCCGACGTGCATGTGGTGGCCCGAAGCGGCTATCCGGCGGTGTCGATCCGGTTCCCCGTCGGGTTCCGGGACGCGTGCAACGTCGGTGGATCAGTGGGGTTCGCGAGCTTCGCGCTGTGGTTGGGCGCTTTGCGAGAGAGGGGAACCGGACCGATCTCGAAGCAGATCGTGGAGGACATGGCGACGGGCCGTTGGGGCATGGTGACCAACAACTCCGAGGTGTTCATCGATGCGAACCTGTACACCGACGACATTGTCGAGGGGACGATCTGGATCACCGAGCTCACCGGTCCGGATCGGGCAACCACCAATCTGCATGTCGAATGGTGCCGGGTCGACGGCGAGACGCGCACTCACATCGGGTGGAGTGCGATGCAGACGACGTGGGTGGAAATCCTCTCCCACGGTGTGGTGGCGGCACGGCCGATGCCGCAGTACTTCCACGATTTCATCGAGCCGATGACGATTCCGACGGGGGCGAAGAACATCGCTGTCCCCACACAACCGAAGGACGTCGATCGTGGTTCCTTGATCCGCTCGGCTCCGATGGTGCCGCGCAATCCGTACCTGCTCGAATCCGAGGTGTTCTCTACGACGATGCAGGACGGAAACGTCGTGGGCAACATCTACTTCGGAAACTATTACATCTGGCAGTCGAGGGTTCGGGACAAGTTCCTCGCCCGTTCTCAGCGTGAGGCCATGGCGGCCAGAGGCGCTCTCGGGGAACTGCGTTGTGTGCACACCAGGGTTGAGCATCTGCGCGAGGTCATGCCGTTCGACGACGTCCTGGTCACGATGTCCTTGGCTGCCCTCTACGAGAGGGGGATCGACCTCGAGTTCGAGTACTTCAAGGTCAATGAGGACGGATCACGGGAGAAGCTCGCGATCGCTCGGCACAGAACTGTCTGGACGATGCCGGGCGCTCCGGGGGAACTGGAAATCTCTCCGCCGTCGAAACTTCCGCAGTCACTGATCGATTCGGTGCTGGAGGCGATCGACGGAAAGTAGACGGGGGATTTTCCGAGATCGAAGTGGAGAGACGGGTTGCGTTTTCCTTGCCGGAGAACGCAACCCGTTTCGATGGGGAGGGGAATGTATGGGTATCGGGGTTTCGAGAAGGTCGGTTCTGAAGGGGTCGGCAGTCGGCACGGTGGCGGTTGCATTGGGTGCAAAGGCAAGTGCTGTTCCAACCGGGAGCGCGGACATCGAGTCGCCGTTGATTTTTCATTCGCCGGAGTTCGAGCCGTTTTGTGACGAACTACCCTCGTTGTCGACGCTTTCCGGAAACGAGATCACGCTGACAGCGCAAGTGGGGCAACATGCCTTTCATCGGGACTTTCCATCGTCCCCGGCACTGTCGTACCGCAGCGGAGAGATCGGTGGCGGTTATCTGGGCCCGACCGTCGAGGCGCATTCCGGCGAGTCGATCATGTTGACGTTCGAGAACGATCTGACCGGACATCCGTTGGCAGCGGACATGGATATGACGCTGCACGGAATGCAGGCCGACTTTCGTGCGAACCCGCCGACGTCGTTGCACTTGCACGGTGGAGTCACTTCACCTGAGAGCGACGGCCACCCGGAACTGCTGGTGATGCCGGGACAGGCTGCGATGCATCACTTTTCGCACGGTCAGGAAGCCGCCCACCTCTGGTATCACGATCATGCGATGGGCATTACCCGGCTCAACGTCTACGCCGGTCTGATCGGCAACTATCTGATCAGGGATGAATTCGACACCGGCAAACTGGGAAATCCGTTGGGGTTGCCGGCCGAGGAATTCGAGATCCCGTTGATCCTGCAGGAGAAGATCTTCACGCCGACCGGCGCCCAGAACGGCCGATCCACCATCTTGATCCCGGAAGGATCGTGGGAAGGCGGCGCGGTGGGCGACGTCGGCTTGGTCAACGGCAAGGTGTGGCCGGAACTGTCTGTGGCTCGGGGCCTTTACCGCTTCCGCATCGTCAATGCGTCGTCGGCAAGTGTGTGGAATCTTCACTTCTCGAACATGATGACGTTCTGGGTCATCGGCAACGACGCCGGAATGCTCGACGCACCCGTCGCGGTCAATGCCTTCCGCTGCGCACCGGGGGAGCGGTACGACCTCCTCGTCGATTTCACCGGACTGTCGGAGGGTTCGACGGTGGAGCTTCGCAACGACGAGGCGCCCCCGCTGCCCGCTGCTGTCATCGGTGAAGTGACTATGCCGCTGTTCTGCCGGTTCCGCGGCGACTCCAGGCGCGGATTCACCGGTGGTGTTCCGTCGCAACTGCGCGGTGGGCGCCGACAACGTGACGTTCTCGCCCCGTTGGAGCAGCCGACGGTAATTCGTACGGTGACAGTGAGCCAGCAACTGGAACTGCGGAATCCACCGGCTCAGATGACGCTGAACAACCTGACGTTCAGCACCACGGACGTCGAGAGGCCGCGGCAAGGCACCGTCGAGCAGTGGAACATCGTCAACACCACGCCGGACCCGCATCCGATACACCTGCACCTGGTGAATTTCCGGATTCTCGGCAGGACACCGATGCGGACGCTGGAGTACTTGATCCGCCATCCGCAGCCGGTGATCGGCAACAAGTGGACTCCGTCGCCCGACGGGTTCGAGGCGGGGCCGATGATCGCGCCGGCGCCGTGGGAAGCGGGGATGAAGGACACCGTCAGGGTGGACGGCGGCACTGTCACCCGGATCATCGTGCGATTCCCCACCGAGGATGAGCTGGGTTTCGATCCCGACGCGATGTTCGATCGTCTTCCGAGCGCTGTGATGACGGGCGGTGGGATGACGGGCGGTGATCAGGCGCATCAGGGAAACGGGCATCACGGCATGAGCAACCACGACGCGAGTAACACCGGTCGGCTCCAGGGATACGTGTGGCATTGCCATCTACTCGATCACGAAGATCACGACATGATGTTGCCGTATCGCATCGTGCCGTGAGTGCTTCCGGGGGCGCTCTCGAAATGAACCGAAGCGGGCAGGCGTTCGCGCGTCGGATCACCTCGGTCACCTAGCAGGATCGCTTCGGTCCTTCCCATGAATTTGGAACACGTTCTACAGTGAAAGGGCTGAGGTCTGTACCTCGGCCATGCGCCACCACCGAAGGCGGCGCGGACGATCTGCAGACCGGTTCGACGAATTACACGGAAGGAACACCTCACAGTGACCACAGAGGCATTCATTTATGAAGCCATCCGTACCCCGCGAGGCCGCGGCAAGAAGACCGGGTCGTTGCACTCGGTCAAGCCGATCTCGCTGGTCACGGGTCTGATCCAGGAACTGCGCGTGCGCTTTCCCGACCTCGACGAGGATCGGATCTCCGACCTCATCCTGGGCGTCGTCACCCCCGTTGGCGATCAGGGAATGGACATCGCCCGCGTTGCAGTCAACGATGCGGGACTGCCGGACACCGTCGGCGGCGTTCAGCTCAACCGTTTCTGCGCTTCCGGCCTCGAAGCCGTCAACATGGCAGCTCAGAAGGTTCGGTCCGGCTGGGACGAACTGGTGATCGCCGGTGGCGTCGAGTCGATGTCCCGCGTTCCGATGGGATCCGACGGTGGACCGTGGGCGCTCGACCCCGCCACCAACTACGACAACTACTTCGTGCCGCAGGGCGTCGGCGCAGACCTCATCGCCACCATCGAGGGCTTCTCGCGTGACGACGTCGATGCATACGCCGTGCGCTCGCAGGACCTCGCCGCCAAGGCGTGGACCGGCGGATACTTCGCCAAGTCGGTAGTGCCGGTCAAGGACATCAACGGCATCACCATCCTCGACAACGACGAGCACATGCGTCCGGGCACCACGGCCGAAAACCTTGCCGGCCTGGCTTCCGCGTTCGGTGTGATCGGTGAAATCGGCGGATTCGACGCCGTATCGCTGCAGAAGTACCACTGGGTCGAGAAGATCAACCACGTTCACCACGGCGGCAACAGCTCGGGAATCGTCGACGGCGCTGCCCTCGTGCTCGTCGGTAGCGAGCAGGCCGGCAAGGACATGGGTCTGACGCCGCGCGCTCGCGTCGTCGCCACCGCCACCAGCGGCGCCGACTCCACCATCATGCTCACCGGCCCGACGCCGGCGTCGAAGAAGGTTCTGGCAGCTGCCGGCCTGACGGTCGACGACATCGACCTCTTCGAGATCAACGAGGCATTCGCTTCCGTCGTCCTGAAGTTCCAGAAGGACCTGAACATCCCGGACGAGAAGCTCAACGTCAACGGTGGCGCGATCGCCATGGGTCACCCGCTCGGTGCAACCGGCGCGATGATCACCGGAACGATGGTCGACGAGCTCGAGCGTCGTGGCGGCAAGCGCGCCCTCATCACCCTGTGCATCGGCGGCGGTATGGGCGTTGCCACCATCATCGAGCGCGTCTGACGCGGCGTCCGTCCTTCCAACGAGGCTTACCAGGAGTCAAGCAAAGTGACTGATCAGAACATCATCAACTGGGACCAGGACGCCGACGGCATCGTCGTGCTCACCATCAACGATCCCAACCAGGGCGCAAACACCATGAACGACGCGTACATCGCGTCGATGAAGGCCACCGTCGACCGTCTGGTCGCCGAGAAGGATTCCATCACCGGTGCCGTCATCACCTCAGGCAAGAAGACCTTCTTCGCCGGTGGCGACCTCAAGAACATGATCAAGGTCGGCCCCGAGCAGGCCGAGGAGATCTACAACCACAGCGTCGAGATCAAGGCAGACCTGCGTCGCCTCGAAACTCTCGGCAAGCCGGTAGTCGCCGCCATCAACGGCGCGGCGCTCGGCGGCGGCCTCGAGATCGCTCTCGCGACCCACCACCGCATCGCGGCAGACGTCAAGGGCGTCAAGATCGGCCTGCCCGAGGTCACCCTCGGCCTGCTGCCCGGCGGCGGCGGCGTCGTGCGCACCGTGCGGATGCTCGGTCTGCAGAACGCGCTCATGGGCGTCCTGCTCCAGGGGCAGCAGCGTGGACCCGTTCAGGCCAAGGAAGTCGGCCTCATCGACGAGGTCGTCGGCTCGGTAGAAGAACTGGTTCCGGCTGCGAAGGCATGGATCAAGGCCAACCCCGAAGGCGGCGTTCAGCCGTGGGATGTCAAGGGCTACAAGATCCCTGGCGGAACCCCGTCCACCCCGGCATTCGCTGCCAACCTTCCGGCGTTCCCCGCGAACCTGCGTAAGCAGCTCAAGGGCGCTCCGATGCCGGCTCCGCGCGCCATCATGGCCGCAGCCGTCGAAGGCTCGCAGGTCGACATCGACAACGCGCTCCTCATCGAGGCTCGCTACTTCACCTCGCTGGTGACCGGCCGCGTCGCGAAGAACATGATTCAGGCGTTCTTCTTCGACCTGCAGTCGATCAACGGCGGCGGTTCACGTCCGGCAGGCATCGAGAAGTCCACCATCAAGAAGGTCGGCGTCCTCGGCGCGGGCATGATGGGCGCGGGCATCGCGTACGTCTCCGCGAAGGCCGGCTTCGACGTCGTCCTCAAGGACGTCAGCATCGAGGCTGCCAACAAGGGCAAGGCGTACGCCGAAGGCATTGAGGCCAAGGCACTCTCGCGCGGCAAGACCACGCAGGAGAAGTCCGACGCACTCCTCGCCAAGATCACCCCGACGGCTGACCCGGCAGATTTCGCCGGCGTCGACTTCGTCATCGAAGCGGTCTTCGAGAGCCAGGAACTCAAGCACAAGGTGTTCCAGGAGATCGAGGACATCGTCGATCCCAAGGCACTGCTGGGCTCGAACACCTCGACGCTGCCCATCACGGGTCTCGCCACCGGCGTGAAGCGTCAGGAAGACTTCATCGGCATCCACTTCTTCTCGCCCGTCGACAAGATGCCGCTGGTGGAGATCATCCGCGGTGAGAAGACTTCCGACGAGACTCTGGCTCGCGTGTTCGACTACGTCCAGGCGATCCGCAAGACGCCGATCGTGGTCAACGACTCGCGCGGCTTCTTCACCTCGCGTGTCATCGGCACCTTCATCAACGAGGCCATCGGCATGCTCGCCGAGGGCGTCGAGCCTGCCACCATCGAGCAGGCCGGTATGCAGGCCGGTTACCCGGCTGCGCCGCTTCAGCTTTCGGATGAGCTCAACCTCACCCTCATGCAGAAGATCCGCAAGGAATCTGCCGACGCCGCCAAGGCCGAGGGCAAGGAACTGCCGGCAGATCCGGCCGGCGAGGTCATCAACACCCTCGTCGAGAAGTTCGATCGTAAGGGCAAGCTCGGTGGAGCGGGCTTCTACGATTACGCCGAGGGCAAGCGCACCGGCCTGTGGTCCGGACTCCGCGAGAACTTCAACTCCGGAACCTCCGATGCTCCGATCCAGGACCTCATCGACCGCATGCTGTTCATCGAGGCGATCGAGACGCAGAAGTGCTTCGACGAGAACGTCCTGATCACCACGGCGGACGCCAACATCGGCTCCATCATGGGCATCGGATTCCCGGCCTGGACCGGTGGCGTTCACCAGTTCATCGTCGGATACGAGGGCGGCACGGCCGGCTTCGTCGCTCGCGCAAAGGAACTCGCTGCGCAGTACGGCCCGCGGTTCACCCCGCCGGCTTCGCTAGGGGCATAGCCCCCGTGCGCGGTTAGGGAGTCTCAACACTTCCTAACCGCGCACAGCTTTATCCACAGATTGGTTTTCTCGGCGAAATCCTTCTGTATGTATTTGCAGGCTCGTCGTATGCCTTCACATACAGAAATCGATGCATTGCAGACCGTCGTCGATGCTCAGCACGGACTGGTCACTCACACCCAACTTCACACCATCGGATTTCCTCGCTCTCGCGTGAAACAACGAGTTGAGGTCGGACGCTGGCAAACTGTTCTTCGCGGCGTCTACTCCGTCACCACGGGCCCATTGACCAGGTATGCCGTACTCGAGGCCGCGCTCTTGTACGGCGGCGGGTCGTCGATGCTCAGCCATCACACCGCCGCTGAGGAATGGTCGATGCGTCGGCCGGATGGCACTGCACCCGTGCATATCACCGTTCCGTACGGGAAGTCTGCGATCTCTCAGGCCGCCACTTTCGTTCGTGGCCTCGGCGCCGACCGACATCCGTCACCCCTGATCGGCGCTGTCCTCCATCCCGGCGTTGTGGTCCACCGTTCGAGGGCTCATCGTCACATCGGCGTCGACGCGCAGATGCCGCGCACCGGCAAGGCTGATACAGCACTCGATCTGGCCGTCGCAGAACCGACTCCGCGCGAGGCCTATGTCAGCCTCATCACCACAGTCACCAACGGCCGCATCCGCTTGACGGACATCCGCCGACGCATGGAGGAGCGCTCACCCCGTAGATACCGGAAGGCCCTCGAAAGTGCGGTGAAGCTTTTGGCAGACGGGGTGCAATCGACTCTCGAATATCACTATGCGGTCGACGTGGAGCAGGCGCACGGGTTGCCGTCGGCCAGACGCCAGTCACCGGTCCGCGTCGACGGCCGCACGCTGTACGAGGACTGCGATTACAGCGAAGTGGGTGTGCCGCTGATCGTGCGTCTCGACGGTCGGTGGGCGCATTCCATGGCCGAGGTGGCATTCCGTGATCGCCGTCGTGACAACGCGGCAGAGCTGGCAGGTCGTCCGCGGTTGGTCTACGGATTCGACGAGGTGATGAAGACCCCGTGCCAGGTTGCGCACGAGGTGGAGACGGTCTTGCGGCGGGGAGGTTGGGAGAGAAGAGGGGAGAACCCCTGCGGGGCCTGTGAGTGGTTAAGGAGTGCAGAGACTCCTTAACCACTCACAGGGAGCGGAGCTCCCTAGGCCTTCCACCACGGGCGAAGCGGCACATGCGCCTCACCCTTGGGGCCTAGCTTGACGGCCAGAACCTGGTGCAGCTGAACGACATTGCGCTCGAACCCGAGTCGTGAGCCGGCCATGTACAGGCCCCAGACGCGTGCGGTTCCCTCGCCGACCTCGGCGACGCAGGCGTCCCAGTTGTCGACGAGGTTCTGGCACCATCCGGCGAGCGTCAGTGCGTAGTGCTCGCGCAGGTTCTCCTCGTGGCGCACCTCGAGACCGACGTTCTGGATCTCGGAGATGATGCGACCCGAACCGGTGAGCTCCCCGTCGGGGAAGACGTACCGGTCGATGAATCCGCCTGCCTTGGCACTGCTTCGGTTGTCCGGACGGGTGATGCAGTGGTTGAGCAGACGCCCACCTTCACGCAGCTTGCCCTTGAGGAACTCGAAGTACGCCGGGTAGTTTCCGACGCCGATGTGCTCGGTCAGGCCGATGGAGGACACTGCGTCGAATCCGGTTTCGGCCACGTCGCGGTAGTCGGAGAAACGGACCTGGGCGAGATCGGCGAGGCCCTCGTCCTCGATGGCCTTCTGTGCCCAATCCGCTTGCTCGCGTGAGAGAGTCACGCCGATCACCTTGACGCCGCGTCGGGCCGCGTAGCGAACCATCGAGCCCCAGCCGCAACCGATGTCGAGAAGTCGATCGCCCTTCTGGAGTCCGAGCTTCTCGAACACCAGGCGGTACTTGTTCTCCTGGGCTTCTTCGAGCGTCTGTTCCGCATTGTCGTAGGCGGCACAGGTGTACGTCATGGACGGGCCGAGGACGTACTCGTAGAAGGTGTTGGAGACGTCGTAATGGTGATGGATGACTTCGGCGTCACGAGTCTTGGAGTGACGCAGTCCTTCTGCGACGCGACGCCAGCGAGGAAGGTGTTCCTGGGGCGGCGGGGCGATGGGCCGCAACAGATCCCAGCCAAGTGAGCGGGTGATGCTGGCGAGTGTCAGTGCCGACGGGCGCTTGAGGTGGAGTTCGTCACCCATGATGCGCAGGATCTCGTACGGATCACCAGGGTGAACACCCTCGGCTTCGAGATCGCCGGAGACGTACGCGCGGGCCATGCCGAGATCGCCGGGCGCCGTTGCGAGATAAGTGGTTCCGCGAGTCGACTTGAGGTGCAGTCCGTAGTCGGCATCTTCGGGGCCGGCGGTGCTGCCGTCGTACGCGGTGAATCGAAGCGGCAGCATGCCGTCGGAAAGCGTCTCGAGAATCTCGGCAATAGAGAGCTTGTCCTGGCTTTTGGAGTCTTTGAACGTGGTCATTTACGTTGCACCGCCTTAGAGAATAGATCCAATAAACGGGATTTCGGGTCGTAGCGTTCCTTGAGTCCGATGTACCGGTCGCCGCCGTAGTACAGCTCCTCGAAGTCTTCCTTCGAGTAGTAGGAGTCGGAGTAGAGCGATTTGTGTCCGTCGAAATCGCTGACCTTTTCTTCGATCAGTCGATTTGCTGCCCCCTCGCGCTCGCCGGGAACGATCGGCACCGAAGACCAGAAGCCGATGTTGACGTAGGTGCGCTTGGGTTCGAGGGGGTAGAGGGGCCACGGCCGAGAAGCTGAGGCAGCGGCCGGGCTGGGCTCACGAAGACGCAACGGGCACAACCACAATGGTTCGATCGGAATTTCCTCGAGGAACCAAGAGACGAAGTCCGCGGTTCGTTCGATGGGTACCTCGACGTCCTGGACGACGCGTTCGCGCGGGGGCTTGCCCTTGCGCTTTTCGAGGCGATCTCCGATGTCGTACTTGTGGTCGAGGGCGATCAGCTTCCAGTAGAAGCTGCTGCGCAGGTACTGCTTGGGCCAGAAGCGTCGAATCTTCGGGTTCTGTGCACCGAAAGCCCGTGAGCACCAGAACCAGTCGGTGTCCCAGCGCCACAGGTAGTCCCGAATGGTCAAGCGATCCGTCTTGGGCTGTGTGAGTGACGGATGCTGGATCGACCGGTAGAAGATGTCCTGGTCGGTGTAATCGCTGACCGGGCCTTCCTCGTCGGTTTGTACGCCGAGTGTGAGGTAGCTCTCGGAATCGGTGAAGACCACCCCGTCGAGATAGTCGACGGCGATCCCGTCGTACTCGCGGTCGGTGACGATGCGATCCATTGTTTCTTCGAGCTTCTTCAACGAATCGAAGCGCACGTGACGCAGGGCGACGTACTTCTTGACGGGTTCGAGTGCGATCTTCAATCGCGTCGAATAGCCAAGTGTGCCGTAGGAATTGGGGAAACCGAAGAACAGTTCGGCGTGTTCGCCGTCCGGCGTAGCGGTGATGATCTCGCCGCTCCCGGTCAAAACGTCGATTTCGAGCACCGACTCGTGTGGCAGGCCGTTGCGGAACGAGGTGGACTCGATGCCCAGGCCCGTCACCGCACCGCCCAGGGTGATGGTCTTGAGTTGAGGTACGACCAGTGGCGCCAGACCGTAGGGCAGTGTCGCGTCGACGAGGTCTTCGTAGGTGCACATGCCGGCGACGTCGGCTGTGCGCGCCTGCGCATCGACGGCGATGACACCTGCCAGACCGCTGACGTCGAGGCCGGGGGCCGACGTCTTGGCGCGAGCGCGGAACAGATTGGATGTCTTCTTTGCCAGGCGTACAGAAGCATCGGCGGGAATGGCGCGGTATGACGCGAGTAGGCGTTCGACGCCTTCTCTGTGCTGCTCGAACCCCATTTCACGCGCAGCATCGGAACCCGGGCCTTGCTTTGTCCGGATTCGATCTAACTTCTGAACTACCCCATTGAACGAGAGAGTCACACCCTGACGCTATCGGTAGTTGCGTGTGCAAGCTATCCGGAGGGGTATTAATGCCCGAATTTGATCGAGTTGTTGCAATCGAACTCGGTAAATGCTCCGAGTGGTGAACCAGCTCACACGGAATGGGTAGATGGTCGAGATACCCGGGCGCAGCAGGCAGTATGGAAAGGAATATCTGCGCAGTTCGAGGTGCGGATTCGGGTAGTCATTCGCGGTATCGAGCCGCGTTGGTCGAGCAAGGAGACGTAGGGCATATGGGTCAGGTCAATGCAATGAGTTCGATAGTCGTCACAGCAGCACCCGACAAGGTGCTCGCGGCGCTCGCGGACTACGAGACGGTTCGCCCGCGGATCCTGTCCGAGCAGTACCTCGACTACAAGGTCGTCGAAGGCGGCCAGGGTGACGGCACCGTCGCGCAGTGGACGCTGAAGGCGACGGAAAAGCGCTCGCGCAACGTCAAGGCCACCGTTACGATCGACGGCAACGTCATCACCGAGAAGGACGCGAACTCCAGTCTCGTCACCACCTGGACCGTTGCCCCCAACGGCACCGGAACGACGGTGACGACGCTCACCCAGTGGCAGGGTGCCACCGGTATCGGCGGTTTCTTCGAGCGCACGTTCGCCCCGAAGGGTCTGCAGCGCATCCAGGCCCAGGTCCTGGACAACCTCAAGCGCGAACTCGTCTAACTGATCCTGCATCACCGAGATGGCGTCGTACCTTCACCGGTACGGCGCCTTCTTTCATGGGCCGGTAATGATCCGCGCCAATTCGGTGAGTGCGGGGTTTCCGCTTTCCCAGTAGTCGCTGTGAACTCCGAACCCAGGCTGCCCGGGTGATCCGGCGAATATCTGCGCGCCGAATTCCGGATCCGACGGGTCGAACCCGTGGAGTCCGAGGATCTTGGGGATCAATTGGACCGGATCCCAGAAGGCCGTCGTCGAATGAACATGGCGCGCCACCTCGTCCGAGTCGACGCCGTCCAGGCTCAGTTCGTTCACGCGCTCGACATCGACGCCCGGGCTTGCGACAAAAACCAGTTCGTCGACGTCGAGAGAAGCGCCACGGGTAGTCGCAGCACCGACGACGGTGCTGCCGTAGGAATGACCGATCACCACGTTGTGCGACGGCTGACCGTCATGCGAGGTTCGTAACCCGTCCTGGAAGCTGTCCAGCCTCGGCGCCGCGGAGTTGGCGTACCGATCCGAGGCTGCATCGGGAATGCCTGGGGGAGCGTCGTATCCGGACCACAGGATCACTGATGTGGCTTCCGTTGGCGCCGCCGCGACCGCCGCGTCGTACATGGCCTTGGTTCGTTGCAGATCTCCGCCGACGCCCGACAGCCCGGAGCCGGTTCCGGGAACCAGTGTTGCGACGTTGTCGGCGGCATCGGGATCACCGACTGCCACTACGGCGTGCCCATCCGTGACCGAGAGAAGGAACGTGTCCGGTCGCAGTTCGCCGCGCACGGCCGTGTATCCGGCAGCTACCGTTCGATCCGGCAACTGCTCGAGCGCAGAGAGGTACCGCCGGTTGTAGTAGTCCCGGTCTAGAGCGGGAAGGCCGTCGCGGCTACCGATGGACGGATCCCACCTCGCCAACGCGTCTTTCTCGTTGGGAGTGAGCGATTCCCACAGTCGGTGTAACTCCGTTGGTGTCCCGGGGAGTGTCGACCTCCCATCGATGATGTCGACGACAGTGCGGTTGAGGCGATCAGTCTGATTGCCAAGGAGTGATCCGATCTCCCGGAATGCCTCACCCAGAGCAGTCGCGGCCCGGTTGTCTTCATCGTCGAGTGCCGTCAATGCAGTGGAGATCCTCTGCTGAAAAATCTCTGCAGCCGTGGCGTTTTCGGATTCTTGCATGACGTCGGCCAGATTCCACGGCTGCTTCGTCTCAGGCGCCGATACAGCTCCACCGTCTGACACCGTCAAGCCGTGTTCGAGAGTCGCCTCCTCGACCAGGTCCAGAACTGATTTTCGCGCCGCCCCGATCGTATTGGCCGCTCCGCCATACAGATCCGCAACTACGCGAACCGCAATCGACAGCCGCGACGAGGAAAGCGAGATGCCAGACCACTGCACTGCCGCCGCGCTCGACGCTTGTCCCTGCCAGAATTCGCGGACGCCGTCGATGCTGCGTCCGGCGTCATTGCCGAGAGCTTCGATCTGCCGGTCGATGTCGATCAGTTCCGAAGCGCTCGTGCGCAATTTCTCCGGTGACCACGTTCGAAGCTGAGAGATGGTGGACTGCATCAGTAGGTTCCGCGCAGTTCGGACACCACTTCGCCCTCGGCAGCGTCGTACAGACGTGCTGCGGCAGCGGTTCCCGACGCCATGAGTCCCAATTGCGTAGCCAGGTGCCGGTACGCGTCGGCGATGACGCCGGCATTCCCAGTCGACACCGCCGCGACAGCGGACGAATTCAGGGCCGCCGCGGCTTCGAAAATCGGGCCGGCGGAATCGATCCCCGAGATCTGATCCGCAATTCGAGACAGATCAGCTGAAAGTTGCTGCAGAGCAGCGAAATCTACCTGAAGTATCGGCCCCATGGCAGAACCGTATCCAGGTGAGCTGGCTAGCGGGGCGGTGCCGACTTTCCTGTGGACAAGCGGAATTTCTCCACAGAAGCCAGGTCAGGGGGTTGTCAGGAAGGCGGTGACTCCGCTGGTGACGGCGGTTGCATACTCCTGCTGACCGTCCGGGCTGGTCATGCGCGCTGCCTCGTCGGCATTTCGCATGTTGCCGAGTTCGACCAGAATCGACGGCCGCTGCGAAAGATTGAGTCCTGTCAGATCGGCGCGTGGCGCCAACCCGTCGTCACCGATGTAGGTCGACGGGGTGAGCCCGGCGGTGACGAGTGAGTCGCGCATGGTTTCGGCAAAGGCGACGGACGGGCCGGCCTGCACCGTATTCAGCGGGGGCGCGGAGTAGCAGACGTGGAAGCCCTCGGCCCCGGCCGCTGCGCCGTCCGCGTGAATGCTCACCACTACGTCGGCGCCGGAGGAATTGGCAGCTTCGGCACGTGCGTCGACGCATGATCCGACGCTGACGTCATCGGGTCGACTCAGGACGACAGTCGCGCCTTGTCCTTCGAGCTCGCTCTTGACCAGGCTCGCGACTTCCCAGTTGAAGGTGTGCTCGGGGAACCCGGCATCGGTGTTGGTGCCGGTGGTCTGGCAGTTCTTGGTGCCGCCGCGGCCCGTGGGGACCTGGGTGTTGATGCTGTCGTCGTTCGCCCCGCTGTGCCCGGGATCGAGGAAGACGACCTTGCCGGTGAGCGCAGCGGGGACGTCAGCGGCGACAGTGCTCAGCGGAGACACCTCGACCGAAGTCGTGGCCTCGGCAGTCTCGGTCGGAATCGTGCACGCAGCGCTCAGAAGCCCAGCCCCGACCACGGCGATCAGGGCAGTGGAGCGGAACACACGTGATGCCATGTTTGACCTACCTGACGGTTTTACGGTGTCTGACTGGTTCCGGCGCACCCGCTCACGGTAGCGCGCACCGACTACGCTGGTGGGGATAACTCTGTAGAAAGGACCGCTCGTGCAACCAGGTGGAGCACCCGACATGTCTGCTCTGTTGGCTCAGGCTCAGCAGATGCAGCAGCAATTGATGGCGGCGCAGCAGGAAATGGCTCAGGCCGAAGTGACCGGTCAGGCCGGTGGCGGACTGGTTGTCGCCACGGTCAAGGGCACCGGCGAGGTTGTTGGTCTGCAGATCGATCCCAAGGTCGTCGACCCTGAAGACGTCGAGACGCTACAGGATCTGGTGATCGGCGCGATCGAGGACGCTTCGCGCAAAGCACAGGAAGTCGCTGCTGAGAAGCTCGGCCCGTTGGCCGGCGGACTCGGCGGAGGCCTTCCCGGTCTCCCCGGCTTCTAGAAACGAGAACGCGTGTACGAAGGTCCGGTTCAGGATCTGATCGACGAACTCGGGAAGCTTCCCGGAGTCGGGCCGAAGAGCGCTCAACGCATCGCTTTTCACCTGCTCTCCGTGGAGCCTCCCGAGATCGACCGTTTGAAAAATGCATTGCAGCGCATCCGTGACGGCGTTCAGTTCTGCACGGTGTGCGGAACTGTGTCCGATCAGGAGAAGTGCCGCATCTGCGCCGACGCACGTCGCGATCGCACGGTGATCTGCGTCGTGGAGGAACCGAAGGACGTCCAGGCTGTCGAGCGCACCCGTGAGTTCAAGGGTCGCTACCACGTGCTCGGCGGTGCGCTCAATCCGCTCTCGGGGATCGGGCCTGACCAGTTGCGTATCCGGGAGTTGTTGGCTCGCATCGCAAATCAGGAGGACGGCGTCGACGTGTCCGAGGTCATCATCGCCACCGACCCCAACACGGAGGGTGAGGCGACAGCCACCTATCTCGTTCGCATGATGCGAGACATTCCGGGGCTGACGGTGTCTCGGTTGGCCTCGGGTCTTCCGATGGGTGGCGATCTCGAATTCGCAGACGAGTTGACGCTGGGTCGGGCATTGTCCGGCCGTCGTGAATTGTCGCGGAACGCTTGATGAGCGGCACGGAGCAAGGTCAGCAGGTGCGTCGTACGTCGGAGCAGACGCGTGCGCAGATCATCGCGTCGGCCGGGAAAGCATTCGCGACTCGGCCGTACCGCGAAATCACGCTCAAGGACATCGCCGAAGACGCAGGCGTCAGCGCTCCTCTGATCATCAAGTACTTCGGTTCCAAAGAGCAGTTGTACGACGAGTTGGTCGACTTCCGGGCAGCGGCGGTCACGGTCTTCGACGCCCCGAATGACTCGCTCGGCGAGCGCATGGTCTCGCTGTTCACCAAGCCGTTGGAGTCGTACAAGCCGCTGTCCATGAGCTTGTTGTTCATGAGCGGCGTCAGTGAAGAGAGCAACCGCAAGCTGCGCGAGAACTATTCGACGCAGATGATCGACACCCTCGCCGCTCGCCTGTCCGGCCCCGACGCGAGATTGCGCGCGGAACTGGCGATGTCGATGGTGGTTGGAGTGGCGATCATGCGCCGACGGATGATGGCCGGCCATGCCACCGGCACCCAGGACGAAGTGGTTGCGCTGTACGCACCACTTGTCCAAAAGCTGCTCGACGGGTGAGCGGCATCACAATTCTTGCTTGGTAAATATCCGTTCACCTAATGTAGGTGAACGGATATTTACCAAGTGGGGACAGGCGGTGTGGGGTGACGACGCTCGACCGTCCGCCGGGCACGCCTGCAGCCACCACCCCCGACGCGAGTCTCGCGCAGTCGCGCTCCCGCTTTCTCTTCCCCATCGTTGTCGCCGCCGCCGTGTTCCAGGCTGTTCTGCAGACGGTCATCGTTCCACTGCTGCCGGAGTTGCCGCACTTCACCGGCGCTGGACGCACGGCCGTGTCCTGGCTGGTGACCGTAACGCTGCTGGTCGGCGCCGTCGTCACTCCCATTTTTGGCCGGCTCGCCGACATGTTCGGCAAGAAGAAGATGCTTCTGGTTGCCTTCTCGATGATGACTCTCGGCTCGATGTTGTGTGCGCTGTCGTCGGACATCGCTGTCCTCATCTTCGCGAGAGCGTTGCAGGGAGCCGGGTCGGCGGTCATCCCCATCGGAATCTCCATGCTGCGTGACGAATTGCCACGCAGCAAGGTCAATGGCGCAGTGGCCATGATGAGTTCGACGCTCGGCGTCGGAACCGCTTTGGGCATACCGTTTTCTGCGATGATCGCGCAGTACTCGAACTGGCACGTCCTGTTCTGGGTAACCACCGCCATCGGACTGTCCGTGACTCTTGCTGCGGTGCTGTTCATTCGAGAGTCCGAGCCGAATCCGTCGGGAAGATTCGACGGCGTCGGGGCTGTCGGTCTGAGCGCCGCGATGATCGCTCTGCTCGTGCCGATCACTCAGGGATCGAGTTGGGGATGGACCAGCGGAGCGGTGATCTCCATGCTGGCCGCGTCGGCGGTGCTGTTCACGCTCTGGGTAATTCAACAGCGGCGCAACGTCAATCCGCTGGTCGACGTCCGTGCTCTCGTGAAGCGTGCGGTGTTGATCCCGCATCTGGCGGCTCTGCTGGTCGGGTTCGCATTTTTCGGGAACACACTGATCACTACACAACTCCTCCAGGGGATGAAGGGGCCGGGCGCCGGGTACGGCCTGTCGATCATCGCAGCAGCGCTCTGCCAGATTCCGGCGAGTATCGCGATGGTGCTGTTCTCACCGGTTGCGGTGCGGATCACCGACCGCTTCGGTTCACGGACCGCGATGTTGACCGGTGCCGTGTTCCTCGCCGGCGGGTACGGGATTCACGCCGTTGCCGGTAAGCCGCTGTGGGGAGTGGTTGCAGCACTGGGTATCACAGCAGTCGGGACCGCCATCGTCTACAGCACGCTCTCGCTGCTGATTCTGGTTGCCGTGCCTCGACAGCGACTGGCGGCAGCCAACGGGGTGAACTCACTTCTGCGGACGTCCGGAAGCACGATCTGCAGCGCGACGGTGGCAACGATCCTCGCCGCGTTCGTGATCAGCGGTTCGGAACATTCCACGTCGTGGACCGGATTCTCCGTCGCCTATCTGGTGTGCGCGGGCTGCGCCGTGGTCGTGTTCGTAGTGTCGATCCTGTTGCCGCAGGGGCGAACCCCGAAACATCTGGACCTGCCGGATCTCGTCAGGCGACCCTGAATCCCGAGAGGAAGAGTGTGATCATCAGATCCGCGAACTCTTCGGTGGTGTACTTCTGGCGGTCCGGCCAATGCGTGGTCGACCACAGGGTGTCTCGTACTGATCGATAGAAAATCTCCGGGGCCACGTCTTTGCGGAAGATTCCCTGATCGACGCCTTCGGCGATCGCTTTCATCCAGTGCTCGCGGACTTGGCGGGAAGGCCCGTCGACGGATTGCAGGAGATCGTTGTCGCGTAGATATGCCCGATCGTTCTGGTAGATCGCCGTCGGGTGCGGGTGCAGTTCGATGACGACCAGGGTCTCGCGGATCAGGCCGCGTAGGACGTCCTCGGGGTCGTTCGCCGTCTTCTCCACCTGATCGAAGCGGAGTTGAATGTCGGTGATGAAGCCGCGCATGAGCTCGGCGACTATCGCATTCTTCGACTTGAAGTAGTGGTAAAGGCTGCCCGAGAACACTCCAGCGGCGTCGCCGATCTCGCGAACGGTCGTGGTGGCGACACCCTTCCTGGCGAACAGCTCGGCTGAGCTCTCCAGGATCTTCTCCCGACGATCTGGTGATGCCACTGAAATCTCCACTGGTTGTCGGTCCTGCTCAGGGCAGGGTTTCGCGGGTGCCGGGCTGCCGGCGTCGAACGTAGCGCAATCCTGCCTGATGGCTCCGGCTCGAACCAATTCGTCGGTGAGATCGCGTGTTTCCACTTCCGGATTCCTATGCTAGCTTCAAAATCAAGCGCTTGCTCAACTTTCGTTCACGGAGGATTTCAGTGCAGAGCCTGCAGACGCAGTTTCCGAATTTCATCGGCGCAGAGGCCGAACCACCCCGCGTCGCCCGCTACGCCGTCAACGAGGCGATGATCCGCAACTGGGTCGAGGCACACGACGACCGCAACTCGATCTACGTCGACGCCGAAGCTGCTCGCAGCACCGGTCGTCGAGACGTCGTCTGCCCACCCGCCATGATCTCGACCTGGGTGATGGCGGGCTACCGCCGCTATCGGCAGGTCCAACAACTTCGCGCCGACGGAGCCTCCGAGGATTTCGCCTATTCACGACTACTCGGGCTGTTGGACGAGGCCGGCTACACGTCCGTAGTCGCGACCAACGTCGAGCAGGAGTATTTCGCGGAGTTGAGTCCCGGAGACCACGTCACCGCATATTTCACCATCGAAGCGATCTCACCGTTCAAACAGACGGCTCTCGGTCACGGGTGCTTCATCACTCTGTTCAAGAAGTACGTGGACCAGGACGGAAAGACGCTGGTCGAAGAGCGCTTTCGACTGCTCAGATTCAAACCAGATGCCCAGACAGATACCAAGCCAGAAGCCCAGGAGGTAATCGCATGAGCGAGACTGGCTCCCGCCACACCGCGGTGCCGAGACTCACCGTCACCGACGACAACGATTTCTTCTTCTCCGCGGCCAAAGAGGGTCGCCTCGAGATCCAACGGTGTGCGGATTGCAAGACTCTGCGCCACCCGCCAGCGCCCGCCTGCCCGGAATGCCGCTCGTTCAGTTGGGACACAGTCGAATCCACGCGGCGATGCACGTTGCACAGCTTCACGGTCATTCATCACCCGAAGGATCCTGCCTTCGAGTACCCGCTCGCCGTCGGACTCGTCGATCTCGAAGAAGGCACGCGTCTGGTTGCCGACATCGCGGGCATCGATCACGAGGAACTCGAATTCGGTATGGAACTCGAAGTGGCGTTCTCCGAGCACGCTCACAGCGAGATGCTGCCGCAACTGAGGCGACGGGGATCGGTGCAATGACGAATCTTTCTGATTACGAGGTAGGTTCGACCCTTCCCAGCCTCGAACTGCCGTTGGACCGAACGCTCATCGTCGCCACGGCGATCGCTTCTCAGGATTTCGAGGACGTGCATCACGATCCGGGCAAGGCGCAGGATCGCGGAACTCCCGACATCTTCATGAGCATCAACACCACCAACGGGCTCATCGACCGCTACATCACCGACTGGTCAGGCCCGGGATCGCGAATCGTCAAAACATCACTACGGCTTGGTGTTCCGAACTTTCCCGGAGACACCATGACGTTCACCGGCAAAGTGATCGACACCGACGGCCGGACGCTCACCGTGACGGTTCTCGGCAAGAACGCTCGCGGAACGCACGTGACAGCCGACGTGACCCTCGAACCGGCGGAAAGGGTAATCGCATGACACGAGGATTTTCGAGGCAAGCCGCCATCGCCGGGATCGGCGCCACCGAGTTCTCCAAGAACTCCGGCCGCAGTGAATGGCAGTTGGCGTGCGAATCCGTGATCGCCGCGCTCGACGACGCTCACATCGAGGCAGAAGAGGTGAACGGATTTGCGCTGTTCACCATGGAGAACAATCCCGAGATTGCGGTCGCACGCGCTCTCGGGATCCCGGAACTGACGTTCTTCAGTCGTATTCCACACGGCGGCGGCGGCGCCTGCGCACCGGTTCAACAAGCCGCGCTTGCCGTCTCCAGTGGTGTCGCCGACGTCGTGGTCGTCTACCGTGCCTTCAACGAAAGATCAGGCCACCGATTCGGCGCCGGGCCACCGCCCTTTGCGTACAACGCGTCGACGGACCAGGAGTATCGGAACTGGATCAACCCGTACGGGCTTCTGACGCCGGCGCAGCAGGAAGCCTTCCTCGCCAAGCTCTACATGCACAAGTACGGGGCAACCAGCGCCGACTTCGGTCAGATCTCGGTTCTCTCACGCAAGCATGCCGCGAACAACCCGAAGGCCTGGTTCTACGAACGCCCGATCACCATCGAGGATCATCAGAACTCGCGCATGATCGCCGACCCCATCCGCCTGCTCGACTGCTGTCAGGAAAGTGACGGCGGACAGGCGCTGGTCATCGTCAGCGCGGAGCGCGCCCGCGACCTGCCGCACAAACCAGCGATCATCAGCGGTGCTGCGCAAGGTGTAGGTCCACAACAGATTTCGATGAGCAGCTACTACCGCGAAGACATCGACAGCATGCCGGAAGTCGAACTCGTGGCGCGCCAACTGTGGGACCAGGCCGGTATCGGCCCGGACGACATCGATGCCGCAATTCTCTACGACGCCTTCACCCCGATGGTTCTGCTTCAACTCGAGGAGTACGGATTCTGCGGTCGAGGCGAGGCAAAAGACTTCATCGCCGACGGCAATCTCGAGCTGGACGGTCGCCTGCCGATCAACACCCACGGCGGTCAACTCGGTGAGGGATACATCCACGGCGTCAACGGTATTGCCGAAGGTGTACGCCTGATCCGCGGCACTTCCACCAATCAACCCACCAAAACTCTGGACAACGTGCTCGTGACCGGCGGCTCTCCCGTCCCGCACAGTGCGCTCGTCCTCTCGGCAGATCGCTGAATCTGCCGCCAATTCGAGAAAGCAGGAACCAGATGAGTGAGCGGATCACCTACGCCAGGGCTACACACGGCGAGGAAGAAATACAGGCGGTTGTCGACGTCTTGCGCAGCGGGCATCAAGGATTGCGCATCGGCAAGAACGTCTTCGAGATGGAAGAACGTATCGCGGCCTTGGCAGGCAAGAAGTTCGGCGTCATGTGCAACTCGGGATCCTCGGGTTTGTACTTGGCAGTCGAGCTGCTCGGACTGCCTGCGGGAAGCGAGATCATCACGTCGCCGTTGACGTTCTCCACCGACATCGCACCGATCGTGCGTGCCGGTCTGGTGCCGGTGTTCGTGGACGTGGAACCCAACACGTTCAACGTCGACGTCACCAAGATCGAGGCAATGGTCACCGAAAAAACCGGTGCCATCCTCATGCCGAACCTCGCCGGCAACTGCCCGGACTGGGACGTCATTCGTGATATCGCAGATCGTCACGGACTCAAGGTGATCGAGGATTCGTGTGACGCGATCGGTGCCACGCTCCGCGGCACTCCCACCGGCTCCCGGGCGGACATCGTCGTCACCAGTTTCTCGATGGCACACATCATCACGTGCGCGGGAACCGGTGGAATGGTGTGCGTCGACGACGAAGCCAGCCGCGACAAGGCGCTCCTGCTTCGCCGCTGGGGTCGTCGCAGTGAGCCGAATCTGTTCGGTAGTACCAAGTCCGGCCGAGTCTTCCGTGAAGAACTCGACGGCGTCGACTACGACAACGACTTCATCTTCGAGCTCATGTCATGGAACTTCGAGCCCTCCGAACTCGGCGCAGCCTACGGCGTCGTGCAGCTCGACAAGCTGGAAGAGAACTACAAGACGCGTAAGGCAACGTTTGCGGCCTTCACGGCGGCATACGGCGCCCATCCTGAATTCTTCACGACGCCGGTAGAACTCGACGGTCTCGACACGGCGTGGCTGTGTTACCCGGTGATGATCAACGAGAACGCCCCCTTCACGCGCAGCGACCTGCAGGAAGCCATCGAGGCCGACGGTATCGACACACGAACTGTGTGGAGCGGCAACGTCACTCGTCACCCGATGATGAACAACATCGAGTTCCGTCAGCCGGCCGAAGGATTGCCGGAAGCCGACGCGGTTTTCGCCCGAGGAATGACACTCGGCATGAGTCACGGCCTGCGTGAAGACGAAGTTGCACGGATCGCAGAGAGCATCAATCGCTTCGCCTCGAAGTTCAAATAGCATGACGAGGCGCTTTGACGGCCGCCGAGCGCTTGTCACCGGTTCCAGTCGCGGAATCGGTGCGGGCGTCGCAGAGCGACTGGCAGCCGAGGGTGCCGACGTCGCCCTCGTGGCTCGGACGCTCGGCACGCATGCAACCCTGCCGGGCAGTCTCGAAGAGACTGCGGCTCGAATTGCCAAGTACGGAACCAAAGTCGAGATAGTTGTCGCAGATCTGACGGACGAGCAGCAGCGCGACACGGTGGTGCCGCTGGCGATCGAGAAGCTTGGCGGGACGATCGACATCCTGGTGAACAACGCGGCAGCGGCGATCTATCAGCCGCTGTCGGATTACCCACTGCGGCGGCGACGTTTGATGTTCGAGGCAAATGTCCATGCACCGCTCGATCTGATGCAAGCCGTGGTGCCGGGGATGGTGGCAAACGGATACGGCTGGATCGTGAACGTGTCCAGTGGCACCGTCAAACCGTGGCATGGCCCGCCGTTCACGTGGGTCGAACCGGGAACTGCCATGACCGTGTACGGCGCGTCCAAAGCAGCGCTCAACAGGATGAGCAACGGCATGGGCGTGGAACTTTACGGCCAGGGGGTTCGCGTCAACACGGTTCAACCGCGGGCAGCGGTGCTCAGTGAGGGCGCCAAAGTCCTGGTCGGTGAGACTATCCGGCCGGATCAGGTCGAATCTATGGAAGAAATGGTGGAAGCGGTCACAGCGCTGTGTGATTGCGACACCGAGTTCACCGCGCGCTCGAGCGTCAGCTTGGACCTGATCGACGAGTGGTCCCTGACCGTACGCGGTCTGGACGGCGCAGCATTACCGGAGAACCCGGCACTACGAACCGAGGAGTTGGCATGAAGCCCGTCATCGTGGACGCAGCACGAACGCCGTTCGGCAAGCGTGAGGGTTGGCTGTCCGGAGTCCACGCGGCGGAACTGTTGGGTTATGCGCAGAAAGGTGTGCTGGATCGGGTTGGCGTGGATCCTGACGCGGTCGACCAGGTCATCGGCGGCTGTGTGACGCCTCTCGGTGAGCAGTTCGGAAACATCGTGCGTACGTCCTGGATGCATGCGGGCCTTCCGTTGAAAGCGGGCTGCACCACGATCGACGCGCAGTGCGGAACTGCACAGCAGTCGGTCCAGTTGATTGCCGGCCAAATTGCGATCGGTGCAGTCGACGTGGGTGTGGCGTGCGGTGTCGAGTTGATGTCCCGAGCTCCGTTGACGTACAAGGTGGGTACCGGCCTGGGAACACCACGTCCGGAGTCGTGGTCACTCGATACCGTCGACCAGTACACCGCGGCCGATCGGATTGCTGTCAAGCGCGGTTTCAGCCGCGAAGATCTCGACGCCTTCGGGCTGCGCTCGCAGCAGCGAGCCGCAGCAGCCTGGGAGGCAGGACGCTTCGACTCGCACATCATCGATGTGGTCGCTCCGGGCTCTGACGTTCCGGTTCACCGTGATCAGGGTCTGCGCGAATCGACTCTCGAAGGGCTCGCGAAGCTGCGCACCGTTCAAGAGGACGGATTGCACACCGCTGGAACGTCTTCGCAGGTCTCGGACGGTGCGAGTGCAGCTCTGCTGATGTCCGAGGATCGAGCCAAGGCCCTCGGCGTGCGGCCGCGCGCAAAGATACTGGCGCAGTGCGTCATCGGCGGTGACACCGAGTTCATGCTCGACGGTCCCGTCGACGCGGCAAACATCGTGCTCGGACGCACTGGTCTGACGATCGACGACATCGATCTGTTCGAGGTCAACGAGGCATTTGCTTCGGTACCGATGTCGTTCGCGCAGGTTCACGGCGTCGATCCCGAATTGCTGAACGTAAACGGCGGCGCAATCGCACTGGGCCACCCGGCCGGTGCAACCGGAATCAGACTGTTGGCCAATGTCATCGACGAATTGGAGCGCCGGAACAAGTCCATCGCACTGATCGCGATCTGCGCGTCCGCCGCAACCACCTGCCTGATTCTCGAACGCATCTGACAAGAACCGAAGATTGAGGAACCTGCCATGGCACTACCCCTGCTCGAAGATCACCGTGACCTGGCGGAAGCGGTAGCCGCATTCGCGAACCGCTTCGGTGGAATCGCCGATACGCGGAGCAACGTCAAGCGGTACGCCGCCGGTGATCGGCCGGACTCGTGGGATGGGTTGGTCCGTCAGGGCCTGCACGCAGTGCACCTGCCGGAGCAGTACGGCGGTGACGGGGCGGGTCTTGCCGAACTTGCAGTGGTAGTCGAGCAATTGGGTGATGCGCTCTATCCGGGACCGTACGTTCCGACGGTCATCGCCAGTGGGATTCTCGCAACAGTTGCGGGCCCGGCTGCGGAAACAATGCTGACCGAATTGGCCACCGGTGCAACCGGAGCAGTCTGTACCGGAACGAGATTGCGCGCGGCTCGCAGCGATGCTGGGTGGACAGTGAGCGGTTCTGCCGACCCAGCTCTAGGTCTGCCTGGAGCTGATGTCGTTCTCGTGCGGGCGAACAGCGAAGACGGCGAGTTGTGGTTCCGGCTCGAACCGTCGACTTCCGCTGCGGTGGTGATCGAAGACGGGGTGGATCTGACACGGTCGATCGGAACACTGACGTTGACCGATCACCAGGTCGAGGCTGGGCTGATCGTCGACGGCCTCCAGGCGCACCGAACCGAACTGATCGTCAACACGGTGTTGGCTGCGGAGGCGAGCGGTATCGCCGGGTGGGCGCTACGGACCGCAGTCGACTATGTGAAGTCCCGGCAGCAGTTCGGCCGTCCGGTCGGAAGCTTCCAGGCAGTTCAGCACAAGGCGGCCATGATGCTGGTCCGCTCCGAGATTGCCTGTGCCGCAGCGTGGGACGCCGCTCGATCCGAAGACCACGACGAGGATCAGCAGAAACTTGTCTCGGCTCAAGCTGCGTTGGCCGCTTTGCCCGTCGGCATCGAGAACGCCCTCGAATGTGTAACTTTGCTCGGCGGAATCGGATTCACTTGGGAGCATGACGCGCATCTGTACTGGCGCCGGGCGATCAGTATCGCGGCAGTGGCGGGTTCCGAGGTGAAGTGGGCACACACATTGGGAGACCGGTCTGCCGATTCGGAACGGGATTTCTCCTTTGTCGACCCGGAAATGCTGCCGGAGTTACGAGAGCAGGTTCGGAGGGTTCTGGACGAGGTTGCGCTGCTGCCCGACGACGGAACCACCAGCGCCAGTTGGGCGCCGGCCAAGGGGAGCGCTCGACGCGCCCGATTTGCCGACGCCAAACTGGTTGCCCCGCACTATCGGGCGCCGTATGGGCTGGGAGCGGGACCGAGGGAACAGGCCGTCATCGCACATGAATTCGCGATGCGAGGTTTGGCTCAACCGTCCACGGTGATCGGGGAATGGGTGCTGCCCACGATTCTCGAACACGGCAACGCCGAGCAGCAGGACAGGTTCGTCGAGCCTTCGCTGCGTGCCGACATCATCTGGTGCCAGCTGTTCAGTGAGCCGGGCGCGGGATCAGACCTGGCCGGTCTGAGCACGAAAGCGCGCAAGGTCGACGGTGGTTGGGTCCTGTCAGGTCAGAAAGTGTGGAACTCGGGTGCGCACGAGGCAGATTGGGGAGTATGCCTGGCGCGTTCCGACGCGGACGCTCCGAAACATCTTGGGCTGTCGTACTTTCTGGTCGACATGACCTCGAAGGGCGTCGACGTACGCCCGCTGAAGCAAGCCACCGGCAAGTCGGAATTCAACGAGGTATTCCTCGACGAGGTCTTCGTCCCGGACGACTGCCTGGTGGCCGAACCTGGGCAAGGGTGGAAACTGGCTGCGACAACGCTGTCCAACGAACGCTTGAGCATGGGCAGCACGCTGCACCACGGTTCGAGTCGACTGTTCCGTCAGGTGATTGCCGACGCGAGCCACGACTGCCCCCGCGAAGATGCAGTGGAAGGCCTCGGCCGCAGTATCTCTCGTGAGTTGGCACTGTCCGCGATGAATCTGCGCGGAGTGTCGGCGCGACTGGCGGGTCAGGAACCGGGCGCCGAGATCAGCGTGTCGAAGGTGTACAACGCCCTGGCGCAGCGCGAGGGCTCGCGGGACCTGTTGCGACTGCTCGGGCCGCGCGCCGCAGTTGTCGACCCGTCGGCGAATTACGCGATAGACCACATCGGACTTCCCTCGATTCTGTTCGGCGGCGGAACCGTCGAAATTCAACTCAACGTCATCGCGCAGCGCGTACTCGGCCTGCCGCGTTCGTAGATCTTAGGAGCTTCACCATGTACTTGGATTTGTCGGAGGAGTCGAAGACTCTGCGCAAGGAATTGCGCGCATACTTCGCAGAGATCATCAACGACGAAGACCGCCGTGCTCTCGTGGATCAGACCGAAGGCGGCCCCGTCTTCGATCGCATCCTGCGCCGGATGGGTAAAGACGGTTGGCTGGGCTTGGGGTGGCCGGAGGAATTCGGCGGTCGGGGTGAGAACCCTGAAGCTCTGTATGTGTTCTACGACGAGGTGATTCGCGCGAATGCGCCGCTGTCACTGGTCACGCTGAACACCGTCGGACCCGCTCTGATCAAGCACGGGACGCAAGCTCAGAAGGACTTCTTCCTGCGTCCGATCCTGGCGGGTGAATTGATCTTTGCCATCGGCTACACCGAACCCAATGCGGGCACCGATCTCGCGGCACTCGAAACACGCGCCCGCATCGAGGGCGACGAGCTTGTCATCAACGGCAACAAGATCTTCACCAGCGCCGGTGTGTTTGCCGACTGGGTCTGGCTTGCCGTTCGCACCGATCCTGACGCGCCGACGCATCAGGGCATTTCCGTGGTCCTGGTACCGACCAATTCGCCGGGGTTCTCGGTCACCGAAATTCACACCGTGGGCGGAATCAGCACTTCGGCAACCTATTACGAAGATGTTCGGGTGCCGATCAGCAATGTCGTCGGTGAGCTCAATCAGGGGTGGAAGCTCATCACCAACCAGCTCAACCACGAACGTGTTGCCCTGGCAGCACGCGGTGGCATCGCCAACGAGCTCTTCGCCGAGGTGGTCGAGTGGGCAAAGACAGAACCCGCCGGTGACGGCCACGTCTACGACATCGGCTGGGTACGTGAGAAATTGGCGGAAGTCTACGCGCTGCTCAGCGCCGCCGACCTGATGAACCTGCGACTGGTGGCGGACGTCGCCGCCAACACCTTGGGCGGCGGGGATTCGGCCGCGGCCAAGATCTTCGGTACCGAAGCCGTCGTCAGTGCGTACGGCATGCTGCAGGAAGTGCTGGGTGCCAAGGGCTTACTGCGCCCCGGTACACCCGGAGCGGTACTGGAAGGGCGGGTCGAGAACCTGGGTCGGCGCGCCCAGAACAACACCTTCGGTGGTGGTACCAACGAAGTGATGCGTGAAATTGTCGCCGCAAAATGCCTGGGCATGGCGCTTGCTGCGCGTCGCCGGCCCGCTGCACAGAACGAAAAGAGCTGACATGGAATTCGAATTCGACGACAACTTGTCCGCCGTGCGGGATCTGAGTGAATCGATCTTCTCGGCGAAGTCCGGAGTGGACCGACTGCGGGAAGTGGAGAGCACCAGCGGTTTCGACGCCGAACTGTGGAAGCTCCTCGCCGACTCCGACGTTCTGGGAATCGCTCTGCCGGAAGAGGTCGGGGGAGCAGGACTCGGAATGCTCGGCCTGGCTGCGGTGCTCGAACAACAGGGCCGCCGGGTCGCCCAGGTGCCGCTCTGGTCGGTGATTTCCACGGCGGCGCTGCCGATTTCCGAGTTCGGCAGCACGGAGCAGAAAGCGTCGTGGCTTCCGGGACTGCTCGACGGCTCGGTAATCGTCACCGGCGCATTCGACACCGGCTACAACGCCGAGAAAGCGGTTCGCGCCGAACCGGCGCCTGACGGTTGGGTTCTGTCAGGCCACGTCGACTCCGTGCCTGCCGCGGAGTTCGCGGCCGCGCTGGTCGTTCCGGTGACGATGCCGGACGGCAGTGCCAGCGTCATGATCGTGCCCACGGACCGGGACGCGCTGGTGCGTACACCGCTTGCGGTGACGAACCGCGAGAGCAACAGCGCTGTGCAGTTCGACGGGGTTGCGGTTACTGCAGCTGACGCACTTCCCGCAGACGGCGCGGTGGTTCGAGACTGGACGTTGCGGCGTGCACGGGTGGCTCTCGCGGCCCTGGCTACCGGCGTCTGCGAGGAAGCGCTGGGGATGACGGCGAAATACACCTCCGAGCGAGTGCAATTCGGTCGTCCACTCTCGACCAACCAGGCAGTTGCCGTCCGGGCCGCCGACGCGTACCTCGACACCGAGAGCACAAGGTTGACCACGCACCGCGCTGCCTGGCTGATGGACAGCGGAGTCGAGAGCGAAGCGGAAGCAGCGGCGCTGGTCGCCAAATGGTGGGCCTCGCGCGGCGGCCTGCGTGTGGTGCACGCGACCCAGCACCTGCACGGCGGAATCGGCGCGGACGTCGACTACCCGATTCACCGCTATTTCCTGTGGGGACGGCAGATCGCCTTCACCTTGGGGAGCGCGGGGGCGATAGGCGCCGAACTCGCCGATCAGTTGGAAATCCGAGCCCAGATCGGGGCGTCGGCGTGAATATCTGAGACGACAGGTTCCAGTCACGGGCAGCGCGTCGGCAATCATCGCGCTACTCTGCCCTTCGTGAATCGCACCAGTTCGTTCATCCGGCCGTTGGTTCCGCGGGATCCGCACGAGCCGCATCGGGTGGCGACGCCGCTCGAGCTGCTCACCGACCTCTGCTTCGTCGTGGCGGTCGCTCAAGCGGCCACCGGTCTGCACCACGCGATCAGCGAAGGGCACGCGGCTTCGGGCGTCGGGCACTTCGCGATGGCATTCTTCGCGATCTGGTGGACGTGGCTGAACTTCACGTGGTTCACCTCGGCGTACGACAACGACGACGGAATCGCCCGGCTGCTGACCATCTTCCAGATCCTCGGATCGCTGGTCCTTGCAGCCGGCATCGTCCGCTTCTTCAACGACGACGCCCTGCTCATCATCGTCGGCTACGTCATCATGCGAATAGCCCTGGTCATCCAATGGCTCAGGGTGTCGCGGAACGACCCCGAACATGCGCTCACGGCTCGTCGATACGCTCTCGGAATCGTGTTGGTCCAGATCGGTTGGATCGGTTTCTACTTCGTTCCATCCGCCATTTACGTCCCGACGTTCCTGGTGTTGGTTCTGTGCGAATTCGCGGTACCGATCTGGTCGGAGAAGCCGGGCATGACGCCGTGGCACCCGCATCACATCGCGGAGCGGTACTCGTTGTTCTTCATCATCGTTCTGGGCGAGACGATCCTCTCGACAACCATCGCGATTCAGGACGCGGTCGACGGTGAGCATCCGGCAGCGCAGGTCACCTACGTCGTGATCGGCGGCATTCTGATTGTCTTCAGCCTGTGGTGGCTCTACTTCCAACGCAATGCAGGCGAAGTGATCGGCGGTGACAACGTCTCACCCTTCGTCTGGGGGTTCGGTCACTACTTCATCTTCGCCGCCGCTGCCGCCATCGGTGCGGGGTTGGCTTCGCGCGTCGACTTCTGGACTCATCACGGTGACGGCAGCGCGTTGGTGACGGGTGCTGCCGTCACCGTTCCGGTCGCGGTCATCCTTGCCGCCCTGTGGTTCATCCACATTCGACTACATGACTCCTCGGTACGCACCCTCATGCCGTTCTCGGTCGCGATCGTCGTCGTGCTCGGTGGTACCTACACCGCGGTGCCCGAACTGGTTGCGGGACTGGCCTGCGCCGCGCTGTTGGCCGTGGAACTGGTTCTGACCGAGGGGAAATCCGAAACCGTCTGAACCGGGTCAGCGAATCGCGAGCCGCTCCTTGCGGAGCTTGTCGACCTCGGGCAGATGCAGGGGTTCGAGCTCGTTGACGCCCAAGGCCCGCATGAGCAGGAGGTCCGCGAGTTCCGGATTCCGGGCCAAGGCGGGTCCGTGCATGTACGTCCCGATCACCGAACCCTGCACGACGCCTTCGAATCCGTCGCCGACGCCGTTTCCGACACCATGGGTGACACGTGCGAATCCAGAGGCTGAGGTACCCAGAGTTGTTCCGCCGCGGTGATTCTCGAAACCTGAGAGAGGCGCGGTGAGCCCGTCGATCAAGGGCTTCGTGATGACCTCGCCGATGGAACGCTTCTCCTGCGGAGAGGTCGTGACGTCGAGCATCGAGACACCGTCGACGCGTTCGCCGCTGGAGGTTTCGTACCAGTTGCCGAGCACCTGAATGGCAGCGCAGATCGCCAGAACCGGTGCGCCGCGCTCGGCGGCGCGTTGCAGGCCAGGGTATTTCGCGAGATGGCGCGTTGCGAGTCGCTGGGCGGAATCCTCGGCGCCACCCAATGTGTACACGTCGAGCGAATCGGGGACCGGATCGCTCAAGGTGATGTCCACGATTTCGGCGTCGTAGCCGCGCATCCGCAGACGCTGACGCAGGATCAGGGCATTGCCGCCGTCGCCGTAGGTGCCCATGACGTCGGGGAGAACCAGTCCGATGCGAATTGTCGAGTCAGACATTGCGAGATTCCTTCGCGATGGCGGTGTTGAGGTCACGGAAGGCTGTGTAGTTCGCCAGTACTTCCACGCGTCCGGGAGGGCAGGAAGCGATGGCGCGCAACGGATCCGGATCGAGGGTGTGCTCGACGCCTGCGTACGTGAGGCGAACGGCGAGATCGGTTCCGCGTTCGCCGGCGGCCACTACCTTGACGCCTTCGAAGTGTTCGAACTTCACGTCCCACAGCCAGGAGAGGTCCTCGCCGTCCGGCACCTGACCATTCACCGCGATGACCAGGCCGTCCACCGTGGGATCGATCATCGACAGCGCTTCCTGCCAACCGGCGGGATTCTTCGCGAGCAGCATGTGAACGGAGTGCGGTCCGACCTCGACGGTGCTGTAGCGGCCGGCGACTTCCTGGACCGTCGACGCGGCGGCAACTGCCCCGACCGGATCTGCGCCCAAAGCCGCCGCTGCCGCTACGGCCTGAGCGGCGTTACCGCGGTTGGCTTTTCCGGGGAGAGTCAACGTCATCGGAATCTTCAGGCCGTCGGGGCCGTAGAGATTGTCGTCGTCGAGCCACCATGTCGGCTCGGGCCGCGCGAAGTCGGAACCGGTACTGCGCCAGTGCTTTCCCTCCCACACGATGGGTTCACCGGTGCGCGGGCAGCTGACGGAATCGCCGGCCCAGCCGCCGCCGGCAGCAACCCACACGACGTTGGTGGCGTCGTATGCCACGGAGGTGACCAGTACGTCGTCGCAGTTGGCGACGATCACCGCGTTCGGATGCGCATTGACGCACGCGCGGAGCTTCCGCTCGATCATGTTGATCTCGCCGACCCGGTCGAGCTGATCGCGGCTGAGATTGAGCAGCACGATCACTTCCGGGTTCACGGCGTCGGCTACGTGGGGGACGTGCAGTTCGTCGACCTCGAGTGCTGCCAGCGTTGCGTCCGTACGCGCGGCCAGAGCGGCCACGATCCCGGCATCCATGTTGGCGCCGTCGGCCTGCGTGGCGACGTCACCGAGTGTCGCGAGCGCTGCGGCGGTCATACGCGTGGTCGTCGACTTGCCGTTGGTGCCCGTGACCACGACGGTGCGCTTGCCGCGTCCGAGCTGAGTCATGAGCGTCGGGTCGATCTTGAGGGCGATCAACCCGCCGATCATCGAACCCTTGCCGCGACCGGCCTTCTGCGATGCCCAAGATGCTGCTGCGGCAGCTCGCATGGCGAGCTTTCCGCGCACTGTGATCGATAGTCCAGTTCCCACGGCCCGAGTTTGGCACAGGGCATCGTCAGACGCCGAGTCGCGCCGGTGGTGAGGCTGCAGGTGTGTCCGAGAAAACAGTGTTCGCGGGCTTGCGCCTCATCTGTGCGGCACTCGCTCCGGCGATCACGATGACTGCCCCGACCAGGGACAACGGGCTCGGATCCTCGTGCAGGAACAGCCAGGATGCGCCGATTCCCACTACCGGTACCAGCAAGGAGAGCGGCGCCACCATGCCGGCGGGATAGCGGCCCATGAGCATCGTCCAGAGCCCGGATCCGGCGATGGTGCCGAGCAGAATGATGTAGGCCAGCCCGACCAGTGACGGCCAGGCGTCGGCGCTGAACGCGGTGCCGAGCGCGTGCCATCCGACGGTGGGGCCTTCGACCACCGCTGACAGGGCGAGCATCGGCAACGGCGGGATGACGCACATCCACAGCATCAAGCGCATCGGTGCGGGCTCGCCGACGGTGTTCGCCGCGGCCAAGCGGCTGCCGAGATTGCCGAACGCCCAGGACAGGCCGCCGAGGAGCGTGAGGATCACGGGCAGCAGTGCCGCGTGGTGTGAACGGTCCCAGCCGATCAACGACATACCGACTACGGCGACGGCGATCCCGGAGACCTGCCAGACGCTGAGCTTCTCGCGGAGCAGGAACGCGCCGAGGACGACGGTGAACGGCGCGGACGACTGCAGGACCAGTGATGCGAGACCCGTCGGCATCCCCGAATGCATCGCCCAGAAGAGGAAGACGAACTGGCCGAATCCGAAACCGAATCCGTAGAGCAGCAACCAACGGAGCGGTACCTGCGGACGCGGCACGAAGATGACCACCGGAATCGCGATGATCAGGAACCGCAGCGCCGCGAAGTAGAACGGCGGGAAATGATCCAGGCCGACGCGAATGGCCAGGAAGTTCAGACCCCACAAGACGATCACGGTCAGGCCGAGGAGACGGTCGCGGGGAGTCATGACGTTAATCGTGAGCCGTACGAAGCATCAGAACAAGCGAATATAGATGCACTATCCATGTAGTTTTGCTACATGGATATTCGTCACCGTATGGATGCCACGCGCTTGCGGATTCTCCGTGAGTTCGCCGACCGAGGAACCGTCGGCGCTACTGCTCTCGCTCTCTCGATGACACCGTCCGCCGTCTCGCAACAACTCAAGATCCTCGGCCGAGAGGCGGGGGTCTCGCTCCTCGAACCGGACGGGCGCACGCTGCGCCTCACCGACGCTGGTCGAGCGCTGGTGCTCCGCGCCGACGACGTGGTGGCGGCGCTCGACCGGGCAGCGGACGAGATGGCGTCGTACCGAGGCTCGCCGCGCGGCAAGGTGCGAGTCGCGTTCTTTCCCTCCGGAGCAGCTCTCCTGCTGCCCGGCGTCCTGACGGCGCTGAAGAACTCGGACGTGGACATCGACGCCCACGACGTCGACAAACCGGCGTCGGCCGTCCCTGGACTGTTGGCCGATCACGACGTGATCCTCACTCACCGTGACGAACGCGGCGCCGAGACCTCGTTTCCCCGGGTCAGCGTGCAACCGCTGATGCGTGAACCGATCGATCTGGTGCTGCGGCCTGATCATCCACTCGCCGAGCAGGATTCGGTCCGGTTGGAACAATTGGCCGACGAGAACTGGATCAGCGTGCGCGGCGGGTTTCCGGTCGACGACGTTCTGTTGTCGGTTGCGTCCGTCACCGGGGTCCAACCTCGAGTCGCTCATCGGATAAACGATTTCCGAGTTATCGAAGAGTTGGTGGCGGCGGGCCACGGTGTGGCTTTGATGCCGCGTTACGCGATCACACATCCTGAAGTGTCGAGGAAACCGGTGGCAGGCGTGCGCGCTGCACGCGTTTACGAATTGGCAACTCGATTACACATCGACCGCAGCCCGGCTATCGGAGTGGTTCTCGACGCTTTTCGCGACGTCGCCCGGGCGGTCGGTGAATGAACGGCTGTCGGTGCATGAACGGCGGATGGTGAATGAATACAAAACGGGAGCGACACGATTAGTGTCGCTCCCGTTTCGGTAGTGCAATCCTCACTGATTAGTGAGGGCCTGAATCAGGCGAGGGCCTTGGCCTTCAGCGCTGCGAATTCTTCTTCGCTGATGGTGCCGGCGTCGAGAAGCGCCTTTGCATCTGCGATGGATTCGGCCGGGGACTTTCCGGCAACCTCACGGATGTAGCTGTCCTGTGCATTCTTGACCTGCTGAGCAGCCTCCATGGAGCGCTGGGCCATTCCGTCGCTTCGGACGATCAGATAGACGAGCGAGGTGAGCAGCGGAATGAAGAACAGGAAGACGATCCAGATTGCCTTTACCCAGCCGGAAGTCTTGTGATCACGGAATAGGTCGGTGATGATCGAGAAGAGCAGGATCAGGTACGCGATGAACGCGAAGCTGATGATGATCAGCCAGAGGAAGTCCCAAAAGGAATCCATTGTCGAGCCCCATTTCACAAGTCGGATTTGTCTGAGGTGACTATCTCACGTGCCGAGGTCGGCTGCATCATCCTCGATGGGTGAATCCTGTTTGTTAACTTCGCTAAGCGACTCTTTCGGGACCTATGTCATGCCGAAGCGAAAACGCGGACCGAAGAACTTCTGTGCCGTGAAAACAACCCTGGTCTCACCCGAAAATCGGGTGAGACCAGGGTTTGTTGAAGAGCCGGGTTCGTATTGCGTGAGTGTCAGCTCGCGCGGTTCACTGCCGAAACCACGGCGCGCAGCGACGCCGTCGTGATCGACGTGGCGATACCCACACCCCAGACGACGGTGCTCTGACCGTCCGGGCCAGTCACTGCGCACTCGACGTAGGCCGCGGCTTGGGCGTCGTCGCCGGCGGACATTGCGTGCTCGGAGTAGTCGAGGACACGAACGTCGAAGTTGATGCTTCCCAGCGCGTCGACGAAGGCAGCGAGCGGGCCGTTACCGGTTCCCGAGATCTCCTGCTCCTTGCCGTTCACCTTGACGATGGCGGTGATGGCGTCGGTGCCGCCGTCCTCCTCGGAGGCGGTGACCTTCTGCTTCATGCGCTCGAGCGGGGTGACGGGGGCGAGGTACTCCTCGTGGAAGACGTCCCACATTTCCTTCGGCGAGACCTCGCCGCCTTCGCCGTCGGTGATCTTCTGGACCGACTGCGAGAACTCGACCTGCAGACGACGCGGCAGCACCAGACCGTGATCGGCCTTCATGATGTACGCGACGCCGCCCTTGCCGGACTGCGAGTTCACGCGGATGACGGCCTCGTAGCTGCGGCCGACGTCCTTGGGGTCGATCGGCAGGTAGGGGACCTGCCAGAGAATGTCGTCGACGTCCGAGTCCTGGTTGTCGGCGTCGACCTTCATGGCGTCGAGGCCCTTGTTGATCGCGTCCTGGTGGCTGCCGGAGAACGCGGTGTAGACCAGGTCGCCGCCGTACGGATGACGCTCGTGGACGGGCAGTTGGTTGCAGTACTCGACCGTGCGACGGATCTCGTCGATGTTCGAGAAATCGATCTGCGGGTCGACGCCGCGCGTGAACATGTTCAGCGCGAGGGTGACCAGGCAGACGTTGCCGGTGCGCTCACCGTTACCGAACAGGCAGCCTTCGATGCGGTCTGCGCCGGCCTGGTAGCCCAGCTCGGCTGCAGCGACGCCGGTGCCGCGGTCGTTGTGGGGGTGCAGCGACAGGATGACCGAATCGCGGCGGGCCAGGTTGCGGTGCATCCACTCGATGGAGTCGGCGTACACGTTGGGTGTCGCCATCTCGACGGTGGCGGGCAGGTTCAGGATGACCGGGTTGGCAGGCGTCGCACCCAGGGTTTCGGTGACGGCGTCACATACTTCCTTGGCGTACTCGAGTTCGGTGCCGGTGTAGGACTCGGGCGAGTATTCCCAGCGCCAGTTCGTGTCCGGGTACTTCTTCGACTCGGCCAGGACCAGTTCGGCGGCGTCGGTGGCGATCTTCTTGATCGTGTCCTTGTCGGCGCGGAACACGACGCGGCGCTGCAGAATCGAGGTGGAGTTGTAGAAGTGCACGATCGCGTTCTCGGCACCTTCGCACGCCTCGAATGTGCGCTTGATCAGTTCGGGACGCGACTGCGTCAGCACCTGGATGGTGACATCGGATGGGATCGCGCCGTCCTCGATGATCTCGCGAACGAAGTCGAAGTCGGTCTGGCTCGCGGACGGGAATCCGACCTCGATCTCCTTGTAGCCCATACGGACCAGGAGATCGAACATGCGACGCTTGCGCGCCGGGCTCATCGGATCGATCAGCGCCTGGTTGCCGTCGCGCAGGTCAACGGCACACCACTGGGGTGCTCGGTCGATGATCTTGTCCGGCCAGGTGCGGTCGGGCAGCGTGACCGTCTCGACCTCTTCGGCGAACGGGCGGTAGCGGAACGTCGGCATCGACGAGTTCTTCTGCGTGTTCCACGCAGGCTGGTCGGAAGGTGCCGGCTTCGTGGGCGGGGTAATGGTGCGAGTGCCGGTGGTGAATGCGTCAGCGGGGGACATTGGTGTGATCTCCAGGATTGTGGACCTGGCCTGATGACCTGTTGGTCAAGACCATGAGTCCGGAAGGCTTGGTCGACCGGCGCACAAAAACCCCGCGGCGGGAGGCCAGTCTGGATCAGACCCCGTCGCGGCAACCAAGAAGGAGTGCGCGCTGCATGCAGAGCACTCTACTCCTGGATTTCGCGAGAAATCGGTGGGGTTCGCCCTCATGTCCAATTTGTCGCCGAATTGTGCTGCCGTTTCGGCCTCGAAAATGGTGGACTGTCGTCCATGGATCCCCGAATCGCCGTGGCGAGCACGTACCTCGACGCGCTCCGTAGTCACGATGGCAGTTCCGTACCGCTGGCTCCGGACGCGGTACGTCACGAGGTCGGGTTGAAGACCGGATTTTCGGGGAATCATTTGCGGCGCAGCCTTTCCGGAGGTCCTCAGTATCGCGTGATCCGCGACATTCGTGAGGTGGAGTGGACGGTCGACGGGGACGACCTGACGGCTGACTACCTCCTTGACGCCGGGTTGTTCGGGCGCAACCTGATGACCGTTCGGGTTACCGAGACCTTCCGGATACCCGCTGACGATCACCGCATTCACCACATCACCGCGAAGATTCGACCGGCGCGCGCCAAGCACACGTGATGCGCTCGATCCGCTGGATCGTCTGTTCACTGCTGATCGTTCTCGCTGGTCTCGGTTTTGCCGGCTCGGTGCTCGCGCTGTTCGTCCACACCCAGGTGAACGACACCGACAGCTATGTCGAGTCCGTTGCCCCGCTGGCTGCCGACCCCGCTGTCCAATCGGCGGTCGTTGATCGGCTGACCGAGGAATTGACGCAGCGGTTGGACGGGTTTCCACAGGTGGTGACGAGACAGGCCGAGAGACTTGTTCGTGAGGCCGCTCAGTCGTTGGTCTCGAGCGACCAGTTTGCGACGCTCTGGACCGCGGCCAACCGTCGAGCGCACGCGCAACTTGCCGCGATGGTGACCGGCCGAGCCGCCGACGGCATAGTTCGGGCCGACGACAGCGGAACGGTCACCGTCTCCCTCGCACCGGTCATGACAGAACTGAGGACGAACCTCCGCGATCGCGGATTCACCGTGATCGATCGCCTCCCGGCGCTCGATCCGCAGTTCGAGATCCTGCAATCCAACGAGTTGGTGCGGGCTCAGGATTTCTCGAACATGCTCGACCGAGCAGCGACCTGGCTGCCGTGGGCGTCGGTGGCCTGCGCGATTGCGGCCGTCGCAGTTGCACCGGGGCGAATGCGCGCGCTGTCCCTGGTCGGGCTGGCGACGGCGGTGGCGATGATCGCCCTGCTGGTGGCGCTGGCCGTCGTGCGTCGGGTCTATTTACAGAATTCAGACATACCGTCGTCCGAGGCGGCTGTGGCGGTGTACGACGCGCTGGCAGTTTCCCTGGTCAGCAGTATCCGCGTGCTTCTCGCCTGCGGAGTTGCCGTCGCGGTGGTCGGTTACGTTGCCGGTGGTTCGCGTTCTGCGACGTTGATGCGAGCGCGGATCTCGCAACTGATCCCGCGCGGATCTGAGGCGAACAGCAGTACGCATCGGGAAGTCCCAGGACCACCTCGGTAAGCTCGACCTCTGGTATCTGTAAACAATTTCGACCTGGAGGTAGAAACGCGTGGCTCTCGTCGTCCAGAAGTACGGCGGATCCTCGGTGGCAACCGCCGAGCGCATCCGACGAGTCGCTGAACGGATCGTCGAGACCAAGAAGGCCGGCAATGATGTCGTCGTCGTGGTGTCAGCGATGGGCGATACCACCGATGAGCTGCTCGACCTGGCTCAGCAGGTGTGCCCTTCCCCGCCGGCCCGTGAAATGGACATGCTGCTGACCTCGGGTGAGCGCATCTCCAACTCCTTGGTAGCGATGGCAATTCACTCCCTCGGCGCCGAAGCTCGTTCGTTCTCGGGCTCACAAGCCGGAGTCATCACGACCGGCAGCCACGGAAACGCCAAGATCATCGACGTCACGCCGGGCCGTGTTCGCACCGCCCTCGACGAAGGCTCGATCGTTCTGGTCGCCGGATTCCAAGGCGTGAGCCAGGACAGCAAGGACATCACGACGCTCGGACGCGGTGGCTCCGACACCACTGCCGTGGCGTTGGCAGCTGCACTCAACGCTGACGTCTGCGAGATCTACACCGACGTCGACGGCGTCTTCTCCGCCGATCCTCGCATCGTCCCTGACGCTCACCGCCTCGAGACGGTTTCCTTCGAGGAAATGCTCGAACTCGCAGCGTGTGGTGCCAAGGTGCTCATGCTCCGGTGCGTCGAGTACGCCCGTCGTTACAACGTGCCTGTGCACGTCCGTTCGTCATACACCACCAAGCCCGGAACAATCGTGTCCGGATCGATGGAGGACATTCCTGTGGAAGAGGCCCTGATCACCGGAGTCGCGCACGATCGCGGCGAAGCCAAGATCACCGTTGTCGGATTGCCGGACACACCGGGACATGCTGCCAAGGTGTTCCGCGCTGTCTCCGATGCCGAGATCAACATCGACATGGTGCTGCAGAACATCTCCAAGGTGGAGACCAACAAGACGGACATCACCTTCACGCTGCCGACCGCCGACGGCCCTCGCGCCGTCGAGATCCTGACCAAGCGACAGGAAGACATCGGCTTCACGCAGATCTTGTTCGACGACCACATCGGCAAGGTTTCCCTGGTCGGCGCCGGAATGCGGAGCCACCCGGGCGTCACGGCCACGTTCTGTGAGGCACTGGCCAAGGCCGACATCAACATCGATCTCATCTCGACCTCCGAGATCCGCATCTCCGTGCTGGTCAAGGACACCGAACTCGACGACGCCGTGCGCGTTATCCACGCCGCTTTCGGTCTCGGCGGCGACGAAGAAGCCGTAGTACACGCAGGAACAGGACGGTAATTTCTGATGACAACAATCGCTGTTGTCGGTGCGACCGGTCAGGTCGGCATCGTCATGCGCACTCTGCTCGAAGAACGTAACTTCCCCGCGGACAAGGTGCGGTTCTTTGCATCGGCACGCTCCGCCGGTAAGAAGCTGACGTTCCGCGGCGAAGAGATCGTTGTCGAGGATGCCGAAGCAACGTCCGACGAGGATCTGAAGGGCATCGACATCGCCCTCTTCTCCGCCGGTGCGACGCTGTCTCGTGCGCAGGCTCCGCGCTTTGCCGCGGCCGGTGCGACGGTTGTCGACAACTCTTCCGCATGGCGCAAGGATCCCGAGGTTCCCCTCGTGGTCAGCGAGGTCAACCCGCAGGACACGAAGAACCTGGTCAAGGGCATCATCGCGAACCCTAACTGCACCACCATGGCAGCGATGCCGGTGCTCAAGGTTCTGCACGACGAAGCCGGTCTGCAGCGTCTGATCGTCTCCAGCTACCAGGCCGTGTCCGGTAGCGGCATCGCCGGCGTCGAGGAACTCCTCGGCCAGGTGCGCGCCGTTGTCGGTGACGCCGAGAAGCTGGTTCACGACGGCAGCGCCGTCGAGTTCCCGGCCCCGAACAACTACGTCGCCCCCATCGCGTTCAACGTCCTGCCGCTGGCAGGTTCGCTGGTCGATGACGGCAGCGGCGAGACCGACGAGGATCAGAAGCTCCGCAACGAGAGCCGCAAGATCCTCGGGCTTCCCGATCTGTTGGTTTCGGGCACCTGCGTGCGCGTACCCGTCGTGACCGGACACTCGCTCGCGATCAACGCAGAGTTCGCGAGCCCGCTCTCGGTCGCTCGTGCGAAGGAAATCCTCGCCGACGCTCCCGGAGTGGAGTTGGTCGAGGTTCCGACGCCGCTGGCCGCTGCCGGTGGCAACGCGTCGCTGGTCGGTCGTATCCGTCAGGATCCGGGTGTCCCGGAGGGACGCGGACTCGCGCTCTTCGTTTCGGGTGACAACCTCCGTAAGGGCGCCGCTCTCAACACGATTCAGATTGCCGAGCTGTTGGTCGGCTAGATCTTTTGTTCGGTACCGGCCCCGCACCTAGGTGTGGGGCCGGTGTCGTTTCAGCAGGAGCTCTAGTCGAGTTCGGAAATGGCGACCAGGCCGCCGAGGTACTCGGCATCCGAATACGCTTTGGCGAGAAGCACTCCGAGTTCACCAAGAGCTTCGTTGTCGCTGCCGTACGCGACAAACATGCCCGCTTCGGGATCGGTGCCGAAGCGGCCCTCCAGATGCGGTGCATCGCGGCCTACCGCTGCGTTGGCGACCGACGCCCAGTCGTAGCCGGAGCCTTCGAAACCCTCTACCTGCTCGAATACCGCTGCTACCTTGCCGAAATGCTGGTCGGTGAGCATCAGTGACCAGTTGCCCGGAGACGTTTCGAAAAGCTGTAGCGGTTCGATCGATGGTGATGTCATGCGTGTATTGAAGCAGATCCGACCGACAGGTTTCAGTCGGCAGCTAACGTCCGACCGATTGGGCGAGGGCCACGGCAAAACTGGAAAGTCTTTCTCGGGTATAGGTTTCGGGGTCGCTGACGGCCAGTCGTCCGAGCATTTCGGCAAACGACATCATGGTGTGTGCGAGGAGAACCGGATCAAGGCCTTCGAGCTTCGGTTCGAGGGCAATCCCGGCACGGGCCAGTTCTTCGGCGCGGGCGAAGACAGCTCCGCGAGAGAGCTTCAGCAAGCCGTGATACTCGCTGGGGGCGTTCTCGACAGACGTCAGAATCAGGCGCCAGCGCGTCGGGTTCTCCAGTACGGCGTCGACGAAGGCGCCAACGGTTCCGGTGTATGACGCCGCTGGGCCGAGTTCGCTCAGATCCGTCGGCATGGTTTCGAGGACCTGAGTGATGGCTCGCTCGTGCTCGCGGCGCAGGAGTGCGGCGACGAGATCGGTCCTGGTATCGAAAATCGTGTAGAGGACGGGCTTGCCGACGCCGGCTTCGGCAGCGACGGATTCCATGCTGAGGTTGTGCAGGCCTACGCGGCCGGTGACCTCGAATGCTGCGTCGAGCAGCTGTTCGCGTCGTTGCTCGGGCGCCATGCGAGGGGCGTATTTGCGTCGCGGTGTATCCGTTGCGTCAGCTTGTGACCTGGCCATCGTGTGCCTCACCTCCGCTCCCACCCTAATCTGCCTGCCAATTTTCGTGAATCATACGCAACCGTTGTATTCGTCGTCATCAATTGTTACGGTGGCGTTGTATTCGAAGAGGCGGTCAGTGAGGCGCCTCTGCCGAGATCTCTAGGAGAACAACCGCGATGACAGCGTCGACCTCTTTAGTGCCGAATGATCTGTTGCTCCATCCCTCCACTTACGATCGGCCGGAATTCGACGCGACCACGCGGAGACTGCTGGGCGCGACCGTCGACTGGTTCGAGGCGCGTGGAAAGAATCGACTTCTGGCCGACTATCACGACAAGACTTTTTACTCCGACTTCCTCGACTTCGCGGCAAAGGAAGGCCTGTTCGCGACTTTCCTGACCCCCGCCCGCGACAGCGGCGGTGACTCCGACAAGCGCTGGGATACCAGCCGTATCGCCGCGCTGTCCGAGATCCTCGGTTTCTACGGACTCAACTACTGGTACCCGTGGCAGGTGACCATTCTCGGCCTGGGGCCGGTGTGGCAGAGCGACAACGAGACTGCAAGGGCGCGAGCAGCTTCCGCTTTGGCTTCCGGAGGCGTTGCGGCATTCGGATTGTCCGAGAAAGAACATGGCGCCGACGTCTACTCCACCGACATGGTCTTGACGCCGAACGGCAGCGGCGGGTACCTGGCCAGCGGTTCGAAGTACTACATCGGAAATGGCAACTGCGCCAACACGGTCTCTGTCTTCGGTCGTGTCGACGGAGTGGAGGGCGCCGATCAGTACGTCTTCTTCTACGCCGACTCGGACCATCCGGCATTCACCGTGGTGAAGAACATCGTTCCGGCGCAGATGTACGTAGCGGAGTTCTCACTCGCCGACTATCCCGTTGCGGCAGAGGATATCCTGCATACCGGCGAGGAAGCATTCAGTGCCGCACTCAACACCGTGAACATCGGAAAATTCAACCTGTGCTTCGGCGGAATCGGTATGTCGACTCATGCCTTGTACGAGACGATTACCCACGCGCACAATCGAATCCTGTTCGGCAATCCCGTCACGGCGTTCCCACACGTACGACGTGAATTCGTCGACGCGTACGCGCGCCTGCTGGCGATGAGGCTCTTCTCGGATCGTGCGGTGGACTACTTCCGCACCGCATCGCCCGAGGACCGCCGCTACCTCTTGTTCAATCCTGTCACCAAGATGAAGGTGACAACCGAGGCACAGAAGGTGATCGGACTGCTCTCCGACATCGCTGCGGCAAAGGGCTTCGAGAAGGACAGCTACCTCGCGGTGGCCAAGATGGATGTCGACGGGCTGCCCAAGCTCGAGGGGACCGTCGCCGTCAATCTCGCCCTGATCGCCAAGTTCATGCCGGCGTACCTCTTTGCCCCCGAGTCATTTCCGGCGATTCCGACGCGTAACGACGCAGCCGACGACGAGTTCCTGTTCCGTCAGGGCCCGGCACGGGGGTTGTCCAAGGTTCGATTCGACGACTGGCGAGCGGTGTACGCGAAGTTTGCGGATGTTCCCAACGTCGCACTGTTCGTGGAGCAGGCCGAAGCTCTCGTGACCCTCCTTGCCGAAGCTGCACCGGATGCGGCGCAGCAGGTCGACTTGGACTTCGGCCTGGCGATCACCGAACTCTTCACCCTCGTCGTCTACGGCCAGTTGATCCTCGAACAAGCCGAGATCTTGGGATTGGACGAGGGGCAGCGGAGCGATGGGGTGCTGGATCAGATCTTCGACGTCCTGGTCCGCGACTTCAGTGCTGCAGCGGTGGAGTTGTACGGAAAACCCAGCGCCAGTGAAGATCAGCAGCGGTTGGCTCTCGCATCTATTCGGCGCCCCACATTCGCGGCCGAGCGATTCGAGTACGTCTGGCAGCAAGTAGTCGCCTTGTCTGGTGCCTACGAAATGAACTCTGCAGGGTCAACGAACGGGGAGGAATGAAATGTCTGAACTGACGATGAATCGACCGCGTGAGGATTACGGCTTCTTCGGCCCAGGATCACCCAGTTGGAAGATCTGGGCGGCTCCGACAGCATTGATCGGTTTCCAGCGGTCAGTGGTGCTCGAGCACTTCGACCCCTTCCTTGCTGCCGCGGTGGCAGATATGAGCGGGATCTACAGCGATCCCGCCGGGCGACTCGACCGAACCTTGGCGTACTTCCTGACCGTCGCCACTGCCGACGGGCGGACGGCACTGGCGTTGTCCGACCATCTCATGACGGTTCACGCTCAGGCCACGGGTATCGAACCGATCACCGGAACTCGTTACAGTGCAAACAATCCGGCGTCACAACTGTGGATCCACGTGACCGGTTGGCATTCGGTGCTCAAGTGCTACGAGATGTACGGGCCGGGCCCACTCTCCGCCGTCGAAGAGCAGCGGTACTGGGAAGAATGTGTGATCGCTGCCGAACTGCAGACGTGTAAGGCGTCCGACGTTCCGCGCTCGCGAGACGAGGTACGGGAGTACTTCGCTGAAGTCAGGCCCAGATTGTGTACCTCCGAACGTGCCAACCGCGCGATGCACTACTTGCTGAGAACACCAAGAGCACAGGGGAAGACGAAGTTCGCGGCGTTCAGCCGATTGGTCGCGCCGGCCACTATCGCAACATTGCCGGGCTGGATGCGAACCATGGGCGGCTTCGATCAACCCGCTTTGTTGGACAGGGCAATTGCGCCCGCGGTGCGAACTGCGGTCCGGGTCGGCAGTTCACCGAAGAACATGACCACTGCTCTGAAGGTCATCGCGCCGATGACTGGCAAGGTGTTGGAGCACCACCTGCGTGACGAGCAACCCCTCGACCCGAGAGTTGTCACCCCGGCGGAGATTCGGGAGCGATTCCCACGCACCACCAAAGTTCCGCAGGCGGTCTGACGGAAGTCACGGCTTTCGGCACCGCATCGAGATCTGCTCGATGCGGTGCTGGCACGTGTTCTGTTGTGCCTGAGGAGTACTACCTCAGGTTTTGAAGGTGGTGTTCGCCGGTCGCGGGTGCTGTTGCGGGTCGATCGAGGGTGGTGGGATGAACCACGGTTTGTTGTCGACCCCGATGCGGATCATCCACTTCCCGACGAACCCGGCTTTGCGGTGCATCAATCGATGATGCGAACGGCACAGCAGGACAAGGTTGCTCATCACCGTCGGGCCACCGTTAGCCCAGTGCCGGATATGGTGCGCATCCGTCCAGGCCGGTACACATGTGCAGCCGGGGAATGCGCACCCCTTGTCCCGGGCGATCAACGCCACTCGCTGCTCCGCGGTGACCAACCTCTTTCCGGGTCTCGCATCCAACGGAGCCCCGTGACCGTCGAGCAGAACAGTCGAGAGGAAACAATCACACCCGAGGAGCCTGGTCTGCGACACGGACAGTGGTCCGAGCCACGGCATGTGCCCGACATCAAGATCCGACACAGCCACTCCAACACCATCGGGCGAGGATGCGGCGGCGCAGTCCCGATGCTCAGCCAGATCACGGGCGTTGATGTGCACGTTCACGTGCGGGCGTTGGCCGCCGTCGGTGCCGGTTTTGGCGCAGTCCAGATACCGGCGGATCAGTTCGGTGAACCCGTCCGCAGTCCGCTTCGCCGCCGACCTTGAGTCCGGGGTTCCATCGGGTGCCGGGGTGGGCATCGTCAGATTCGACAACGCCGATAGCAGCATTTCACCAGTGAGTGCATCGAAATCGCTGCGCACCACCACCCGACCATTCAACGTCGACGCGATCCGCAATTCATTCCGATCCACATCCTCGGCGGGCGGAATCTCATCCGATTCGAACACTCGCTCCAAGGTCGCGATCACGTTTCGCACCTTCGTCGTTGTCGCCTCCACGCCCGACGCGGCAGCCAACAACAAGTCGATACAGCGAGGGAGCGCTTCCTCCGGCATCCCCTTCGGTGGTGACTCGCAGAACGCCACGATCAACACGGCATGCTCGAACGAGCAGTCCCCGACATCGAACCGGGCCGCCACCGCCGGAAACGGCCGCAGCGCCGCACCCAGGGCGGCGATCTTCTTCCCGTCCCGAACCTGCAGCATCGTGTTTGCCGCCAACCAGCAACCCACCCCGCGGCTCGCAATCACCTGATCATCAGGACGCATCGAGAGTTCGTCCACCACCGCCACCCGAACAGCCTCGAGACGCAGAATCTCCGCACTCGCCGACACCGCAGCCGCACGCAACTCAGAAGCAGACAACCGCCACAGGCGTCCGCGCAACCCCACCGCAGAACCAGACACCACATCCGACAACAGAACACTCATTGAATCCCCCGATCCCCTACACCTAAGAATACTCGAACATGCGTTCGAGTCAAGAGTGTTTTCGAATCCTCGATTCGATCCCGTCAAGGAGGATCTGTAGGCCCTGAGTAAATGACTCTTCGGTTTCTCGTTCGAGATAGAAGTCGCCGCCCGGTACCGGTGGGGCCTCCCGACCCAACTGCATCGTGTGGGGGAAGTCGTCCGCGAAATCCGGTGCAGCATCGGCCAGTGCAGCAGAAGACTCTGCCCACCAATGAGATTCGGAATCTCCGATGGTCGAGGCGCTCCGGATCTCAGCTAGGGTCCGCGCGGACCCCCGGATGAAATGGAAAATCATGCTCACCGATCTGCGGATGGTCGGAGCGTCGAGACCCGTGGAGTAGAGAATGGACAGGAGTGATTCGAGTCCTGCCTGCTCGTGCGGACCCAGGACGGGGCGCGCCAACGAGACATCCAATGTCCACGGATGGCGTGTATGTAGGGCGAAGAGTGCGGCGGCCCAGTCGGACAGTGCCATGCGCCAGTCGCCGGTGTCTGCGATCGGCGGTAGCTCGGCATGCACCCGGTCGTACATCAGGTCCAGTAGTTCGTCCTTTCCCGGTATGTAGGTGTACAGAGACATCGCAGTGCGGCCGAGGTGGTCGCCGATCATGCGCATCGACAACGGTGTCGTGGGGTTGGCGTCGGCGACTTCGATCGCGGCGTCAACGACTGAGTCCGTGGACAGCGCGGGCTTCGGTCCTCGGCGGCCGGAAGGCGTCTCGGGTTGACGCCACAGAAGTGAAATCGTGCGTGCGATATCGCGTCGGCCTGCCTGTTTATTCATCTTGTCGCTTTCGTGGAGTCGCGCTATTCTTAATTACTTTACAGTGTAAAGATTTGGGAGTGGGCATGGTTGAGGCAAGACTTCACGACGGGACAACTATCGATGTCGAGGTTCTCGGACATGGCCCCGCCGTGCTGATGCCCGTGAATCCGATTTCGGCTACCGGCATCAAGGCTGACGAACTGCGCGCCTGGGGCGTTGACCCCTCGCTCGGTCGAACGTTCATGGAAGGGTTGGCGTCGAACTTCACTGTGGTTGCCTTCGACTACGAAGGGCACCGGATGGCGTCGCCCGCTCCGGACACGCTCACTCCCGACAACATCACGTCCGACATTCTGGCTGTGGCGAATTCGGCTGGGATCGACCAGTTCGCCTACTACGGATACTCCTGGCTGGCTCTGTGTGGATTGCAGTTGGCGCTGCGCACCGATCGTCTGACCGCACTGGTCATGGGTGGTTTCCCGCCGGTGGATGGGCCGTACAAGGCGATGCTCCAGGTTACCGAAGCTACACACCGCATGACGAGTGAACCGCCCCAGCGCACATCACAACCCACGGCATCATCAGACGAGTTCGATTGGAACTCCATCGACATTGCGTTGACCGGAGCGCAGACCCGGCAGTTCGTGACGCTGTACCGCGCACTTGGTGAATTCGACGATCGAACAATTCAAGGGCGCATCCTTTGTCCGCGAATGTGTTTCGTCGGTTCGCAAGACGTCATCGAATACGGTGACCGATGGGGTGGGGTACGGGTCGCGCCGGCCGATCTCGACCTCGACGCCGCTCGGTCAGCAGGGTGGGATATCGAGGTACTAGACGGTCTGGATCACACGCAGGCAATGCAACCGGCTCATGTTCTACCCATTCTCAAACCTTGGTTGGAGAAGGTGGTCGGTGTTTGACCGTGCGAGCACACGGGTAACCCGCTCCGGATGCCGTCAGCGTGAGGGGGCCGTGAGTGGACGAGTCACACAAGATCCGTCGACGATCGTTTGTTCAAGGGCTTGGCTTGCTGGCCGGCCTGAGTGCATTGTCCGCTGGATCAGCGACAGCTCGGCCCCCTGACATCGATCCGCTACGCCCATTCCAACTTCCGTCACCCCGGCTGGAACCGTTTCGGGAGACCCTTCCTGTCCTGCCGGGCATTTCGGGTGGCAACCTGGAGCTTCGCGCGGCTTCGTCGATGCACCGTTTCCATCCGGACCTACCGTCGTCGCCGTCGCTGGGTTACGGCGGAATGGATTATCTGGGCCCCACCATCGAAGCTCACGTCGATCAGCTCGTCACAGTCCGATATGCCAATGACATTTCTGCGTATCCGCTTGCCGCGGATGTCGATCCGGGTCTGCACGGCGTCAGCGACCTCGACCGCACACAGGTCCCCACCTCGCTTCACCTGCACGGAGGAGTTACTGCACCACAGTTCGACGGACATCCGGAGTTGATCCAGCGTCCGGGCGAAGGTTTGGTCCACGAATACACGAATGGTCGTGCCGCCGGCAATCTCTGGTACCACGATCACGCCATGGGAATGACGCGCCTCAACGTCTACGCCGGATTGGTCGGGATGTATTTTCTCCGTGACGACGTTGACACGGGCGCCGCCGGGAATTCTCTCGGCCTGCCGACCGGTGAGTTCGAACTCCCGATGATTCTGCAGGACAAGGTATTCACTTCCGACGGTCAGCAGAGTGTCCGTTCCACGTGGCTCACTCCGCAAGGTTCATGGGATCCGGCGACCCCCGGTGACGTTGGCGTGGTGAACGGCGTCGTGTGGCCGAAAGTGGAGGTTGCCCGCGGCCTGTATCGATTGCGACTGCTCAACGCCGCAACCTATTCGGTGTGGAATCTGCATTTCGCAAATCGTATGCGGTTCTGGGTGATCGGGTCCGAAGGCGGTTTACTGGCCGCTCCGGCGCCGACGGATCACGTCCGGTTGAGTCCGGGTGAACGCGCTGATCTGCTGGTCGACTTCAGTATGCTCGAGCCGGGCACAACGGTGGAATTGCGCAACGACGAACCGGTACCCCTTGCGGTGGCTCAACGCGGCACGCAGGTGATGCCGGTGTTCTGTCGGTTCGACGTGGGCAGCGCAAAGGGATTCACCGGCTCGATCCCGCAGCAGCTGAATTCCGTTGCCGCCGAACCGGCGTCCCCGGATGTGGTGCGAAATCTCACGATCATGCAGCTGTCGCGTCCCTCGGACTACCCGTCGATCACTATGTCGCTCAACAATTTGAGGTTCACCGATTCGGATATCGAACTGCCACGTCAGGGAGCCGTCGAGCAATGGAATCTGATCAACATCACCACGGAACCACATCCGATTCATCTGCACCTGGTGGCGTTCCGCGTTGTGGGACGCCAGAGCCTCGACACTGCAGCACTGATGCAGCGGTATCCGGTGCCTGACTTGGGGGTCCGGTGGACGCCGTCGGCGGAGGAATTCGTGACCTCCTCGCTGCGGCCTCCCGAAGTGTGGGAAACGGGGGAGAAGGACACGGTCATCGTGGATGCCAACTCGATCACCCGCGTGATCGTGCGCTTTCCGACGGCCGACGAGTTGGGCTTCGATCCGGATGCAACTTTCGCGAGAGGTTCCATGGCAGATCACTCGGCGCACGGAGAAGCTGGCATGGGGGACTTGCAGGGGTACGTCTGGCACTGCCACATGCTCGATCACGAAGACCACGACATGATGTTGCGATACCGGGTGGTGACGTAGCCTTCAAAGGGAGAAAAGTTCCCAGAGGAGGCAGCTGTGTCGGAAGGTGCGCCCACCGGGCCCCTGGACGGATATCGGGTGATTGAACTCGGAACCTTGATCGCCGGGCCCTTCGCCGGGAAATTGCTCGGCGACATGGGAGCCGACGTGATCAAGATCGAATCACCGGACCGTCCAGACCCGCTTCGTACCTGGGGTCAGGCAGAGCAGGACGGTCATCGATTCTTCTGGACGGTTCACGCCCGCAACAAGCGGTGTGTGACGTTGGACCTTCGCGTCGACGCGGGCCGCGACCTGTTTCTGAATCTGATCGAACATGCCGACGTGGTGGTCGAGAACTTCCGGCCGGGCACCCTCGAGAAGTGGGGTCTGGGATTCGACGTGCTGAGCGCGCGCAATCCGAAGTTGGTGTTGGCCAGGGTATCCGGCTACGGGCAGAGCGGACCGCAAGCCAAGAGTGCCGGCTACGCCTCGGTTGCCGAAGCAGTCAGCGGATTTCGGCATCTGAACGGTTATCCAGGGCAGGCACCCCCGCGTATTGCCCTTTCACTCGGAGATTCTCTCGGTGGGATGTTCGCCGTTCAGGGAGTGCTGGCGGCGTTGCTCTCGCGAGAGCGGACCGGCCGTGGTCAGGTGGTCGACGTTGCCCTCACGGAATCCTGTCTGGCGGTGCAGGAATCCACGATCCCGGATTACGATCGGGGCGGGATCATCCGGCAGCCCTCGGGAACGAGGTTGGAGGGTATCGCGCCGTCCAACATCTACCAGACCTCTGAAGGAAACTGGGTGGTGATCGCGGCCAATCAGGACACGCTCTTCGTGCGTCTGTGCACCATCATGGGTCGACCGGAACTAGCGCAAGACGACCGATTCTCCAATCATGTTGCGCGTGGCAAACATCAGGACGAGCTCGACGAATTGATCAGCGCCTGGGTTGCGCTCCAAGATCCCACCAGTCTGGTGGAACGCCTCACGGAAGTGGGAGTTGTTGCCGGGCCGATCAATACGGTTGAAGATGTGGTCAAGGATCCGCAGCTGATCGAACGGGGGATGCTCGTCGACCACTACGACGAGCGGATCGGGGAAAACGTCCTCGGCCTGGGCGTCGTGCCTACATTCAGTGAGACACCCGGATCCGTTCGCAACGCGGGAGCAGCGTCGCCGGGGTACGACAACGCTTCGGTCTGGGGTGGGCTCCTCGGACTCTCGGGCGACGAGCAGACAGAACTGAAGAAGAAGGGCGTGATCTGACGTGTCGGTACCTGAAGCAGGTGTTCCCGCGGTCAGCATTCGTGAAGTCGGGCCACGGGATGGGTTGCAGATCGAAGACCCGGTCTCGCTGGCGGAGAAACTTCGTCTTGTCGAAGCTCTGGCTGCGACAGGTGTTTCGCGCATCGAGGCGACGTCGTTCGTGTCACCGCGTGCGGTGCCGGCACTGGCCGACGCGGAGTTGTTGGCCGCAGAGTTGCACCAGTGGCCAGGCATCGAGTTCTCGGCATTGGTCGCCGGAATCGGTGGAGCGAAACGGGCCGTTGCTGCAGGAATGAAAACCGTCGAATATGTGGTGTCGGCATCGAATAGCCACAGCGAGGCCAATACTCGGTCGACGACGGAGCAAGCGACCGAACGTATCGGAGAGGTCGTCCGGATCGTCCACGAGGCTGGTGGACGGGTGGAGGTCATCGTGGCCACAGCCTGGGACTGTCCGTTCGACGGTCCAACCGATCCGGACCGTGTTCTGCGGATTGCGGAGCAGGCCAAAGAGTTCGGCGCTGATCAGTTCTCGATCGGGGATACCATCGGCACTGCCACACCGGGACGCGTCGGACGGTTGATCGACGCTGTCGGCGAAAGAGTGGGTGACTTCGGCTTGGGTGTGCACTTCCACAACACGCGTGGCGCTGGTCTTGCCAGTGCGTTGGCGGCTGTGCAGCACGGAGTTCGAAACCTGGATGCGTCCACCGGTGGCCTGGGCGGTTGCCCGTTTGCTCCTGGTGCCAGTGGCAATATCGCGACTGAGGAACTGGTCTACATGCTCGAAGACATGGGCATTGCGACAGGTATCGACCTGGATGCGAGCATTCGTGCCGCTGCCGTTGCAGAGGAGATAGTGGGCCATACGGTTCCCAGTAATCTTCTCCGCGCCGGCGATCGGAAGCGATAGGGACCTTTACTCTTCTCGGTTGGGTGATGCCAGCTGCAGTTTGACCAGCTGCTCGTGTGCCGCCGGCGGCCAACCGATGCGCTGTTTCTCCAGATACCATGCACCGGCGGCACATGCGATCGCGAGGACGATCCAGATCGCTACGCTTCCGATCTGAGAGCCCAGGTCGCTCGATGAGGATACTTCGCCCGTGCTGTAGTCGTATTCCGTTGTCGTGGTGATTCCCTCGACTGCGAAGGTCCACAGAATCGGAAGGGCACACAGTGCGGCAAGGGCGCGTGCAACATGTGCTGGACGCAGTTCGAAGATCATTCATTTCTCCTGGTGATCGACGCGGTGAATCTCACTCTCCTCGAAAGCTATTCGGGATCGACGGCGCTGTCTGTAGTCGGATCGACGGACATGGACGAGGCGCCGAGTTCCCTCTGATCTCCCTGCCGTAACAGCTGCATTCCGTTGTGATCGAACTCGATTCGTCGAACGTCTTCAGTGTCGACCAGCATCGTGGCCATTGCGGTGCGCCGAGGTGGAAGGATCCGAATGGTCACTTTGCCTCGCGTGATCGCGGTGAGTTCCCGGACGATGCTCGCGTGGATTCGGTCGCGCACGGCGGGGTCAGCACCATCCATTCCGTGGTCGTCGAGCAGGACTACCTCGACGCCGCGGTTTCGGGTGGCATGCACAGCATCGATGACATCTGTCTGTTGTAAGCCAGGCGCCCTCAGCGAATCTCGGAGTTGCGCCTCGAGGAGTTCGCATTCTTGCCGCTCGGCGGTTGTCAGCGGAATCCCGGAAGCGACCCGTTCGAGGAGTGGGCGCGCAAGTAGATCGAGCCTGTCGAGTTGCGCGTCGCGTTCCTCGAGAATCGCAGCGCTAGCGGATGCGGAGGCAATTCGTTGGGTGGACTGCTCCCGAAGTTCGTAGATAACCCTGGCTTGAGGACGGATGGTGTACGCGAAGAAGGTCGACATCAGAACAGGGCCCGCGTTGATGACCGTCAACGACACTCCGTACATGGCCCCCTGGCCGGTAGTGGAGGACCAGATGGCGGTCACCAACACCATGAGCCCAAGCCCGAGCCACGCGAGTGCTGTACGCCCACGAACGCACATGAAGGTGAAAACGGCCGTAGACATCCCGAACATCCACAATTGAGTCATGTCGTTGACGGGCACTGGAACCACTGACAACACAAGGCCACTCGTGACGGCGCCAGTCAGAGACACCAGAACGCTCTGCCCCAGCGGCATCGGGTCGCCTCGGCTCAGAACGAGTGTAAAAGCCGCAGTTGAGCACACGATAATTGCCAAGACCATCGGCCAGACTGCGCGGACGTCGGAGGAGGTGTACGCGACCGAGATCACGCAGGTGAGCGCGAAGCATGCAGCCATGAATCGAGCAGCACGGCTGTGCATACCGAGGAGATCGCGGACATCTCGTCCGTCCGGTCTGGTCATGTCATCACCGCTGCGGGCAAGCTCAGGGTCAGAGTCACCGAAGTGCCGCGGCCGGGTGACGATCGAATGGTTGCCGATCCGCCGTCGAGTTGGCGCATTCTGCCGCGGATGCTGACAGTGATTCCGAGGCGATGCGTCTCGACGGAGCTCGGATCGAAGCCGACGCCGTCGTCCGCGACGACTACTTCGAGGTGGGTGGTGGTTGCCGTGACCGTGACCGAACGCCGTGCACTGCTTCCGGCGTGCTTGACGCTGTTGCGCAGCGCCTCGGCCATCGCACCGGCCATCGCACGAATCGAGTCGGGCGCGTATCCGCTCGGATCGGACCCGACTGAGAGGGCGGTCTCGAACGTGATGTTTTCGTCTACTTCCGAAGCGGCTGAACGCAACTGAGCGAGGATTCCGTCGAAGTCGAAACTCGTCTCGTGATCGGTTCCGGAGCGGAGTTCGTCAAGCCTCTCGACAGTCCTTCGTGCCTGAGCGATGACCGAGGGATCGGCATCGTTTCTCGAAGCAGCGAGCAGGGTGGACATCACGGTGTCGTGGATGAGTGCGTCGAATCTCTCGCGTTCGACGGACTTGGCCTCGGCCGCTGCGGCGCCTGCCGCAGCGGCATGAGTGGTGGCAATAGTTGCATCCAGCACGCGACCGGTGCGCAAGGCCATGACGGCCGCTGCGACGAATACCGCGCAAAATGTCCAGGCGAAGGCGAGGTCGGGAACAAGCAGGTGCGTCGTGGGACTCGTCCGGATTATGTGATTGGTCAACTGTGCGAGTGTTGCCGCCACGAAAAGGTGCACGACGGCAGCGGCCGGTCGCCAAGCCGCAGCTGCCGCAAGGCTGGCGACGCCGGGGAAATTGGAAATCCACAAGGTGAAATCCGTGACGTGCTCACCATTCCAGGCCGGCCACCACAGGAGGATGACCACGACGTAGAGGAGCGCATTTGCACTCGCGGCTCGTTTCACCCACCGGGTGTCTGCGTGAAACGTCGATGCTCCCAATACCAGTCCACTACCGAAAGTTGCGACCACTGCCAGCGGGGTCCACCAAGACGCGGACATCGCAGTGGCTTCGGCAATGGCAGGGGCGAGCAATATCAGATAACAGACATAGCCTGCGCCGATGAAACGGCCGAAGAGCCTGAGAATTTCGTCCGAAGCAGTGGCTGTTTTGTCGAAAGCAACTTTGTCGATCAGAGTTCGTCGATCGTCACTATCTGATCTTGTATCGCTCGCACGAGTAGTTCGCATTTCGTCGGTGCGTTCCTTCCAACGTCGGCATACTTCTCGCGAATCCGGGACAGGTGGGTTCCCACCGTTCCCACGCTTATGTAGAGGTTTTGAGCGACGCGTGATTTCGAATCACTCAGTAGCCATTCCCTGAGAACCTCGACTTCGCGCTCCGAAAGGTGCGGTCCGACAGGGTCTTGTGTCATGCAGTTTTCCACAGTGACGGTCATGAGTTTCGTCTTTCTTTCGTCTAGCGGAATGACAGACTCCCCGACAGCGCCGTCTTCTTACCAGGTGAATGTAAGTCGAAGTTGGCCATTTTTCCCAGACATCAATTCCTCTGCCCATATTTCCAGGGGCAGCCTCAGCGAAATCAATCGTTACCGAACTTTTTCATTACTGAAGGTCATTGTTAGTCAAGGTCAGATTTCTACCGAGATTCCTGCGTTCCGGAATCGGTAACACCCCGTCCTCGACCGCGCGTTTGTACAGATCTGTCTTTGTGGGGGCCGGCCGTCCGGCAGCCGCATATTTCTGCCTGATGCGTTGGAGGTAATCGTTGACCGTCTGCGGCGCCAAACCGGTGAGTCGCGCAACGCGATCTGCCTTCTCTCCGGATGCGTAAAGTTCGAGGACCTCGAGTTGTCGAGGGCTCAGACCCACCTCGTCGAGACCTGGATCCCCGTCGATTGCGGCAGCCCACTCTGTCGTCACCACCTGCCTTCCCGACGCGGCGGCGCGTATTGCATCAATCACGACGGCAGTCGGTTCGGACTTGCGCACGACGCCCAGCACACCGGCACGGGCAGCCGAGCGAACGAGGAACGGGTTTTCCGCCCCGGTGAAGATCAATGTCTCGAGCCCCGCGGCCCGCAGTTCCTCGACGTTGCTCTTGGGCGATGAACCGTCGGCCAGTCGGAGGTCGAGAATTGCCAGATCCAAGCTGACGTGCTGAGCGAGCATCTCGGACACAGTGGTCGCGATGCACACCAACTCGATATCCGGCTCGTCCTTCAGCATCACGGACAAGCCGATAGCCACCGACTCGTGGTCTTCCACCAGTCCGACACGGCGGTGTGGAAATGCAGTTTGCTCTGGCATAGCGATTGTTTCCCTCCGCTCGATGCGAGGACGTTATCAGGCAGAGCTGACTGATCGGTATGTTACGTATCAAGATTTGAAGTCAGCCTGGACTGTTTTACGTTTCGGCTCTACAGTTGTCTGGTGACCGAGACCACTTCCGATGCGAAAGTAAGCCGTACGCAGGCCGAACGAACTGCCGCGATGCGTGGGCGCCTGCTCGACGCCGCCGTCGAATCGCTTGTCGAACTGGGCTACGCCCGGACCAGCACCCAGGAGATCGCCCGTCGCGCAGGCGTCTCGCGAGGTACGCAACTGCATCATTTTCCGACCAAGGAATCGCTGGTCGTTGCCGCCGTCGAGTATCTGGTCGACAAGCGACTGGAAGAAATCCTCACCGCTGAAGTGGATCGCGGCCGAGGTCTCGAGGTCCTGGCGGACGCGTTCTCCGGGCCGCTGTTCTACGCTGCGCTCGAATTGTGGGTCGCGGCGCGAACCGATCCTGTTCTGCATGCGGCGACGGTGCCCCTCGAACGCAAGGTCAGTGAGGCACTCGAGTTCGGTAGCGCCGAGTTGTTCGGCGATCGATTCGATTCCGAGTCGGTCGAACTCACCATCGAACTCGTCCGCGGTCTTGCAGTCTCAGCCCTTTTCCGTACACCCGAAGCCGACGACGCGCTCAGAGCGCGACTGTTGCCGGCCTGGCAATCCCGAGTGGAGAAGAAGTGAAGCTTCCCGAACATGTCGAAACGCTGATCGTCGGTGCCGGATTCGCCGGTATGGGCTTGGCAGCCAGAATGCTTCGCGACAATCGCGCGGCGGACGTCGTGTTGATCGAGCGCGGAGCTGATATCGGCGGCACTTGGCGCGACAACACCTACCCAGGTTGTGCCTGTGACGTGCCGACGGCGCTGTACTCGTATTCTTTTGCGCCGAGCGCCGATTGGAGTCATACCTTCGCTCGTCAGCCCGAGATCTACGACTATCTGAAGAAGGTGGCGGCAGACACCGGCATCGTGGATCGCGTAGTCCTGAACTGCGAACTCGAAGCTGCTGTGTGGGACGAGGATGCGGCGCTGTGGCGTGTCCGGACATCCCTGGGGTCGTTGACAGCCAAAGCGCTGGTCGCTGCGACCGGGGCGTTGTCGACACCCAAGATCCCGGATTTTCCCGGTCTCGACCAATTCTCCGGTACCACTTTCCATTCGGCGACGTGGAACCACGAACACGAACTGCGTGGTGAGCGCGTAGCCGTGATCGGAACGGGAGCGTCGGCGGTTCAGTTCGTTCCCGAAATTGCCGACCCTGCTGCCCATGTCACCGTGTTCCAGAGAACTCCGGCCTGGGTGATTCCGCGAATGGATCGCACCCTGCCTGCGGCGCAGAAGGCCGTCTACTCGCGGATTCCCGCTACGCAGAAAGTTGTTCGCGGAGCGGTTTACGGTTTTCGCGAGTTGCTCGGTGCCGCGATGTCACATGCGACGTGGGTCCTGCCGGCCTTCGAGGCGGCCGCGCGCCTCCATCTGCGCAGACAGGTGAAAGATCCGGAGTTGCGCCGGAAACTGACTCCCGATTTCACGATCGGTTGCAAGCGCATGCTTCTGTCCAACGACTGGTTGCGCACCCTCGACCGCGCGGACGTGAGCCTGGTCGACAGCGGGCTCGTCTCGGTCACCGAGGGCGGGGTGGTCGACGGGCACGGAGTCGAGCACAAGGTCGACACCATCATCTTCGCCACGGGGTTCACGCCGACGGAACCGCCTGTGGCGCATCTGATCACCGGAAAACGTGGCGAAACGCTGGCCGCGCATTGGAACGGTAGCCCCAATGCCTACAAGGGCACTGCGGTCAGCGGGTTCCCGAATCTGTTCCTCATGTACGGTCCGAACACCAACCTCGGACACAGTTCGATCGTGTACATGCTCGAGTCCCAGGCCGAGTACGTCAACGACGCGTTGAACACCATGAAACGTGAGCGACTGGACGCTCTTGATGTCAACGAGTCGGTACAGGTGCACTACAACAAGGGAATTCAGCACGAGTTGCAGCACACGGTGTGGAACAAGGGCGGATGCTCGAGTTGGTACATCGATCCGGAGGGGCGCAACTCGGTGCAGTGGCCGACGTTCACATTCAAATTCCGTTCGCTGCTGGAGCATTTCGATCGTGAGAACTACTCCGCTCGCAAGATCGAAAGCGTCCAGGCATGACCACGACGCACTACGACGTGGTGGTAATCGGATCGGGATTCGGTGGCAGTGTCGCCGCTCTTCGCCTGACGGAGAGGGGCTACCGTGTCGGGGTGCTCGAAGCCGGTCGACGGTTTGCCGACGACGAGTTGCCCGAAACCAGTTGGCGGATGCGAAAGTACCTGTGGGCGCCGTGGATCGGATGTTATGGGGTTCAGCGTATCCACCTTCTTCCGGACGTACTCGTGATGGCGGGAGCCGGCGTCGGGGGCGGATCGTTGAACTACGCCAACACGTTGTATCAGCCACCCAAGCGGTTCTTCGAAGACCGTCAGTGGGCGCACATCACGGACTGGCACGACGAACTGGCGCCGTACTACGACCAGGCCAAACGGATGTTGGGTGTTCGCACCAATCCGTCCTTCACTCCGGCCGATGCGGTGATGAAAGACGTAGCCGAAGAGATGGGCGTGGGGGAGACCTTCACGTCCACCCCCGTCGGTGTTTTCTTCGGGGAGGCAGGAGTTTCCGTGCCGGACCCGTTCTTCGGCGGAAAAGGGCCCGAACGCACCGGCTGCACCGAATGCGGGGGATGCATGACCGGGTGCCGAGTCGGGGCGAAGAACACGCTGGTCAAGAACTACCTCCATCTCGCCGAGCAAGCGGGCGCCAGGGTTCATCCGCTCACGACCGTCACCGACCTTCAGCCGAGCGCAAGCGGTGGTTATCACCTGCTCGCGAGGCGAACGGACGGCGTCCGTCGGCGAGAAGTTCGGTTCACCGCCGATCAGGTGGTGGTAGCCGCCGGAACCTATGGAACGGCGAGACTGCTGCTCGGGATGAAGGAATCCGGTGCCCTGCCTGACCTGTCGGACACTCTCGGCACCGTAGTACGTACCAATTCCGAAGCCGTACTGGCCGCAACGTCGAAGTCGCGTCGACGGAACTTCACGCAGGGCGTAGCGATCACATCGTCCTTTCATCCGGATGATCACACGCACATCGAGCCGGTGCGATACGGCAAGGGCAGCAATGCAATAGGACTTCTGCAGACCGTCCTGAGTGACGGCGGCGGGCGAACTCCCCGGGTGCTGAAGACTCTGGCGGTCGCGGCACGGCACCCAGGTGCGTTCTTCCGGTCCTTGTCGGTACGGAACTGGTCCGAGCGAACCGTCATCGCGCTGGTGATGCAGACCGACGACAACTCCCTCGAGCTTTCCAAGAACACCAAACGATTCGGGCGTTCCCTCACCAGTAGGCCGGGACCGGGTGATCCACCTCCCCAGTGGATTCCGCAGGGCCATACAGCTATTCGCAAGGTCGCCGAGAAGATCGACGGCGACCCGGGCGGTTCCATCGCCGAGATCGTGAATATCCCGATGACGGCGCACTTTCTGGGTGGCTGCGCAATCGGTGACAGCGCGGCGAGTGGCGTCGTGGATCCGTATCTCCGTGCTTACGGACATGCCGGCCTGCACGTCATGGACGGTTCGGTGGTGAGCGCGAATCTCGGCGTGAATCCTTCCCTGACCATCACTGCGCAGGCGGAACGAGCGTGCGCGATGTGGCCGAACAAAGGTGCCGCAGACGCCCGCCCGAAGACCGGCGAACCATACGTACGTATCGATCCGACGTTGCCGTCCAACCCGGTGGTGCCGACGCATGCACCAGGTGCTTTGCGGCTTCCCCTGACCGTTCGAGCTGAGAAGGTGTCCGATGTGGAGCGTGCCTGAATCGACAAGTGACCGCGTCGACTGGCCGGTGAGCGATCCGCCGCCGTGGCCTGCTTCCGTTCGCGCAACACTGTGGTGGCACCGCAGTACGCCGGCGGCGCGGGAACTCGGGCCCGACGATCGAACGATTCCGGTGACGGTGGCCATGATGGTGGACTACCTCGATTCGCCGGTCGGCCCGTATCGCGAGATCCTCGCCAGTCCGGTCTTGCATGCGCCAGGGAAACGGATCGGGCCTATGCCGCGGATGGCGGTCCCTTTCATCGCGGTGGATTCGGAACCGTCGGTGCACGGCGGGCGAGTCCACTGGCAACTACCCAAGGTCCTGGCCGAGTTCGACGGAGACGTGCAGCAGAAATTCACTGCAACCGGCGACGGATGGCGGGTGCGTTCGGACACGCGGATGCTCGGGCCGCGTCTGCCGATTGCCGGGGCGTTGGGATTTGCGCAGCCAGAATCCGGTGGAGGTCTGGCGATCGCGTCGGCCAGGCTGACGGGGTCGTTCCGATATGCGCGCGTGAGCGTCGAGGCAGAGGGGCCGACACTGCCGAACTGGTTGGCATCGGGCACTCATCACGGCGCCGTGATTCTGGGCGGAAAAATGACTACGGGAGCAGCCAGGCACCGATAGCAGGGGGTTGACCTGCGAAAGAACGAGCAAGGCCGCCCGTCAGTGATTGGGCGGCCTTGCTCGTGTTGTGTAAAAAGTTAGGTGTCGACGTCCCACAGGCGCCTCTCGGCGGGTGGTCGCTCGCAGCGACAAAAGGGGTGGGGCCCGGGGCTTGTTCGGACGCCGACAGGGTGTTCAACGGTGGTCGCCCCGCATTTGTTCCCGTCCCGGGTATGTGACGCCGGTCTCGATTCAACTTAGGCAATCCTTTTCTTGACTAATTCCAGAAAAGCGGCATACTGGGAAACATGCGAGACGGAGAGCATGACTTCGACCCCCGAGCGCAACTTCGCGCCGTCGGGTTGAGGATCACTGCTCCGCGCCTCGCCGTGCTGGATGCGGTTACAGCCCAACCGCATTCAGACGCCGATTCTGTTGCAGCACTCGTGCGGCAGCAGCTCGGATCGGTATCCACACAGGCCGTTTACGACGTGCTCAAGGCATGCGTGAACGCAGGATTGCTGCGACGCATCGAGCCGGCGGGTTCACCCGCACGGTTCGAGACGAGAACTGGTGACAACCACCATCACCTCGTCTGTCGCGGCTGCGGCAAGGTCGTCGACGTCGATTGTGTTGTCGGCCAAGCTCCCTGCCTCGAACCTTCCGATAATCACGGCTTCGAAATCGACGAAGCCGAGGTCGTGTTCTGGGGCCGTTGCGAAGATTGCCTGAAGAATTCTGCCGAATCCGACACCGCGTCGGACACGGTCTCGCAGAATCGAATTGATGCGTCCAGAACCTCCGAGCCGGCCCCTTCGCATGCAGCCCATGCGTTCGGCTCGGATGCAGCCCCGCTCCTCTGACGCCCAGCCCACAACGCTAGGAGGCTTCGCCATGACCAAGCCCACCACCAACAATTTCGGTATCGCGGTCGCAAGTGATGACGAATCGCTGACCGCGGGTATTCAGGGGCCGGTGCTCCTTCACGACCACTACCTGATCGAGAAGCTCGCGCAGTTCAACCGCGAGCGTGTCCCGGAGCGCATCGTCCACGCCAAGGGCGGCGGCGCTTTCGGTGAACTCGTCATCACACACGACGTCAGCAAGTACACGAAGGCCGCGTTCCTGCAGCCGGGTAAGAAGACCGAGTCGCTCGTCCGCTTCTCCACCGTCGCCGGTGAGCAGGGCAGCCCGGACACCTGGCGCGATCCGCGCGGTTTTGCGATGAAGTTCTACACCGAAGAGGGAAACTACGACCTCGTCGGCAACAACACCCCGGTGTTCTTCATCAAGGACGCCATCAAGTTCCCCGACTTCATCCGTTCGCAGAAGCGACTGCCAGGCTCCGGTCTTCGTGACCACGACATGCAGTGGGACTTCTGGACTCTGCGTCCCGAAACGGCTCACCAGGTGACCTGGTTGATGGGTGACCGCGGTATCCCGAAGACCTGGCGCAACATGGACGGCTTCGGATCGCACACCTATCAGTGGGTCAACGCTGCGGGCGAACGCTTCTGGGTGAAGTACCACTTCAAGACCGATCAGGGCATCGAGTTCCTGACGCAGGCCGAAGCAGACAGCCTCGCCGGTAGCGATCCCGACTACCACCGCGCGGATCTGTACAACGCCATCGAGGCCGGTAATTTCCCGAGCTGGACCCTCAAGGTTCAGATCATGCCGGTCGACGAGGCCGAAGGCTACCGCTTCAACCCGTTCGACCTCACCAAGGTCTGGTCCCAGAAGGACTACCCGCTGATCGAGGTCGGCAAGTGGACGCTGAACCGTAACCCGGAGAACTTCTTCGCGCAGATCGAGCAGGCATCCTTCGAGCCGTCGAACGTGGTGCCCGGCATCGGATTCAGCCCGGACAAGATGCTTCTGGGTCGCGTCTTCTCCTACGCCGACGCACATCGTTACCGCATCGGCACCAACTACGCCGACCTGCCGGTCAACGCGCCGAAGAACGAGGTGAACTCCTACTCCAAGGAGGGCGCCATGCGTTACAGCTTCAATTCCCCGTCGACGCCGGTGTACGCACCCAACTCGTACGGCGGACCTCACGCCGATCCGTCTGTTGCCGGTGACGAAGGCCTGTGGTCGTTCGACGGCAAGGCAGTGCGCGCCGGATACATCGAGCACGCCGAGGACGGCGACTTCACGCAGGCCGGAACGCTGGTCCGTGAAGTTCTCGACGACGCAGCTCGTGAGCGCCTGGTGAGCAACATCGTCGGCCACGCCCTTGCCGGCGTCAGCGAAGAAGTTCTACTGCGTGTCTTCGAGTACTGGAAGAACGTCGACGCAGATTTGGGCAAGCGCGTCGAAGAAGGTGTACGCGCAGGTCAGTGACCCGCTGACATGAGCATCGCCTAGGTTTACCGAATGCGGACCGCTGCAAGGGAAATCACTTCCCGGCAGCGGTCCGTTTTTGTCTGCCCAACTACAGCAGTGCGAACCAGTAGACGAAGCATGCCAGAAGGAACACAACCACTGACTCCATGACGACACCCCTGTTCGACGTGCACTTCTGCTGTCCGCACTCTCCATGATCCGCTTCTCGAGCGGAGAATGCTCGGGGCACAAGTTTCGCGAACCGAGGTGTTGGGCAGTCAATTCCCATGGCAACAGGTGCAGTTCTCTTCGACATCGACGGAACGCTCGTCGATTCCAACTATCTGCATGTAGAAGCGTGGTCGCGAGCCTTCTTCGAGGTGGGTCGCCCGGTTGACGCGTGGCGGGTGCACCGCTGCATCGGCATGGACGGAGACCAACTACTGGAGACGTTGCTCGGCGAAGACATCGACGGGTGCGGGCCTCGGGCCAAGGAACTTCACACCAAGTACTACCGGCAGTCGGCTGACCGTCTCCGAGTACTGCCGGGAGCGCGAGAGTTGATCCGCCGAGTTCACTCGCTCGGACTGCACGTCGTGCTCGCTACCTCGGCGCCCGACGACGAACTGGAGTTGTTGCGCCAGACGCTCGACATCGACGAAATGATCTACGCCGCGACCTCTTCGGAATCCGTCGACGAGGCCAAGCCTGATCCGGACCTGATCGAAATCGCGCTCGCGAAGGCAGGTGTCGACGCGGGCGATGCGGTCATGGTCGGAGACGCCGTCTGGGACATGAAGGCGGCGACATCGGCAGGCGTTGTCGCTGTGGGAGTGCGCAGCGGCGGCATGTCGACCGACGAACTCGACGGCGCGGGTGCGGCGGAGGTGTACGACGACGCCCGCGACCTTCTCGACCACCTCGACGGCAGTGTGATTTCCGAACTCGTTTCAGGCCAAGATACCGGGAGTTGATCAGTGATGGCACGATACGGCTATACCTTGATGACCGAACAGGCCGGCCCGAAAGAACTGGTCCGCCATGCAGTTCGGGCCGAAGAAGTCGGCTTCGACTTCGAAGTGATGAGTGATCATTACTCGCCGTGGCTGACCGAGCAGGGGCATGCGCCTTACGCCTGGTCGGTGCTGGGAGCAGTTGCCCATGCCACCGAGCGAGTCGGGTTGATGACGTATGTGACTTGTCCGACCGTCAGGTACCACCCTGCCGTGGTCGCGCAGAAAGCCGCGACGATCCAGATCCTCGCGGACGGGCGCTTCACACTGGGATTGGGAAGTGGCGAGAGCCTGAACGAGCATGTGGTCGGTGAGGGGTGGCCGTCCGTCGACACCCGGCACGACATGCTGCAGGAAGCAGTGAGCATTATTCGTGCACTGCTTGCCGGAGATCTGGTGAGCTGGAAGGGGGAGTACTTCGACGTTCAGTCCGCGCGGATCTGGGATCTCCCGGAGAACCCGGTTCCCCTGGCGCTGGCCATGTCCGGCGACAAGTCCGTCGAGCGTTTCGGTCCGATGGCCGATGACCTGATTGCCGTGCAACCGGATTCGGATCTGGTGCACCAGTGGAAGCATGTTCACGGCCGGGCGTACGGGTTGGCGCCAGCAGGCCGGACCATCGGTCAGATTCCGATCTCGTGGGATCCTGATCGCGACACGGCCATCGCTCGCGCTCATCAGCAGTTCCGGTGGTTCGGTGGAGGGTGGTCTGTGAACTCCGAACTACCCACACCGGCGAGTTTCGCAGGTGCGACTCAGTTCGTGCGCAAAGAGGATGTGGCGGAAAGTATTCCGTGTGGTCCTGATATCGATGTCATCGTGGAGGCAGTCAAGGCGTACACCGATGCCGGGTTCTCCGATGTGGCGCTGGTACAGATCGGTGGAGATACCCAAGACCGATTCTTCGACGAGGCAGCCAAGCCACTGCTCGAGGCTCTGCATGTCGAATTGGGTTGATCGAGAAAATCAATCGAGTTCCGCCGAGGGGGCTCGCGTCGAGTCGCGCGCTACCGCCGTGCAGTCGCGCCTGCTGCGCGACGAGGGCCAACCCCAAACCGCTTCCGGCGTCGCCGGCGCCGGTACCACGAACAAATCGTTCGAACATCGCTTCGCGTTCCGACGGCGCGATCACGGTGCCGTTGTCGTCGACGTATACCGTCGCCGAACCGGTGGCAGCCCCTGATCGGACGGTGATCTCGACTTCGTCGGCATTGCCGTGCCGAACGGAGTTGGTGACGGCGTTGGTCAACACCAGACGGATGCCCGCGGGAAAGGCCTGAACCGAAAGTTCTTCCGGTGCTTTCAAACGAACGTCGACCTGAGGGTGCAGACGGCCGGCGTCAGCGACGGCGCGATCGGCAACCTCCACGAGATCGACGTCGGCACAATCCTCCGGATCGGCCACTTCACCCAGGGCGAGCGTCTCGAGATCGGTCAGGGTGCGCTCGATCTGGCGCTGCGCCTCCAACAACTCGCTGGACAGTTCGCGGCGTTGGCTTTCCGTGAGATCCAGTGTTGCGAGAACTTCGAGATCGGTACGCATCGACGTGAGAGGTGTGCGTAGTTCGTGGGCGGAGACGCGAGCGAAATCGCGTGCCGACTCCAACGCCTCTTCGGTGCGGCTTCTATCGGTTTCGATGCGACTGAGCATGCTGTGGATTGCCTCCGACAGTTCTTCGGCTTCGCGCGTTCCACGAACCGACGGTGCCCGGCGCGAGAGTCCTTCGACGTCGAGGTTGTTGCCGATCGAACTGGTGGTCTCGGTCAATTGCTGTAGAGGCCGGACGGCTCGGCCTGTGAGGAACCAGCCGAGTCCGGCCGCGGCAAGGATGGCGACCACTGCCGCAGCAGCCACTTGGAACTGCTGCTCACGGATTGCCTGGGTCAGTGGATCTTCGGGGATGCTGACGGCCAGTGCGGCGCCGCTGTCGCCGGGCACGAGAACATCCCGACTGCGAACATCGGTGGTAGCCAAGGCGCTGACGGTCGTGGCGTTGAATCCAGGGCTGACCACGAATGGTTCTGTTGTTGCAGTTGGTGTTTCGATGAACAGGGGGCTCGGCGCACTCGCTGCGACGCCCAGGGTGACGGAATCGAGAGTGCGTTCGAGTTGTTCGGATCCGTTGACGCGCAAGAAGACCGCGAACGCAATTCCGATCGCGGCAATCACGATTCCGGCGGCCAGGCCCGAGGCGATGGCTACCCGGGTCTGAAGTGACAGCGGCCGCTTCATCGTTCGGCCCTCAGGACGAAGCCCACTCCGCGCACCGTGTGGATCACGCGGGGCGCGCCGTCGACTTCGAGTTTCTTGCGTAGGTAGGTGACGAAGACGTCGACGACATTGGTGTCGGCAGCGAAGTCGTAACCCCAGACGAGTCGCAGGAGTTGTGCGCGACTGAGTACGACACCGGCATGCTCGGCGAGTACCGACAACAGGTCGAATTCTCTTTTGGTGAGTTCGATTCGCCTACCGTCGATGTGCGCTCGATGGCCACGGAGATCGACCGTCAGCGGTCCCACCGTGATCGGATGGTCGACCGACGGAGTGGCTCGCGTCGTGCGTCGTAGCAATGCGCGCAGTCTGGCGACGAGCTCGGCCAATTCGAAGGGCTTGGTGAGGTAGTCGTCGGCGCCCGCCTCCAGCCCCGCGATGCGGTCACCCACGGAACTTCGGGCGCTGAGTACGCAGATCGGAACCTCGTTGCCGATCGCGCGCAGGGCGGTTACCACCCCGACGCCGTCGAGGCCGGGCATGTTGACGTCGAGAACGAGTGCGGCCGGGCATTGCTTGTTCACCGATGACAAGGCCGATCGTCCGTCGACGGCAGTTGCCGTGTCGAAGCCCGACAATCGGAGTCCACGTTCGAGCGAATTCAGAACCTTCGCGTCGTCGTCAACGATCAGGATGCGCTCGCGTGTACTCACTCCAGCCATGGTGCCATCGGATTGCGACCTGGGGCCTCGCTCGGAGCGAGGCCCGCCGCATTCTCATCAACTCCTAAGAAACCGACAACAGATCTGCAGTGTCGGCTTCATAACCTCGGGTTTCTCGGATGCGACCGCGCCGAGAATTCGAGAACGTTCGATCAAGGAGAACAACGATGACGCGATTGAAAGTGAACGGCAAGCGGGCCAGCCGGACCGGTGTGGTGGTGGCGTCGGTGGCGGTCCTCGGTATGGCCGTGGCGCCGGGAATCGCCTGGGCTTCCAACCCGATTTCCGACGGGTCGCCGGTGGCGGTGCGATCGATCGCGACCGCTCCGTCAGAGGCGGGTGTGGCTCCGGAAGTAGCGTGTGGTGCCGCGACGCCGATTTCCGACGAGGAACTGCAGAAGCTCATCGACGAGGGCAAGGTTGTGCGCGCCGAGGAGGCGGGTACAGCCGCAATCACGATCGAAGTCCCTGGCGACGCCGCGACATTCATTGCGCGTGAAGGGGTGCCGGCGTTGCCGACCGTCGAATGGGCTCCGGCGATCGAGGGTGTTCCGGCAGAGGTGCTCAACATGGCAGGCGCCGCTCCGCTGGAGGAAGGCGTTGCCCTGTCATGCGCGGTTGCTGCGGGCTGACGAGCGAAAAAAGCTCCGCATGAACCGCTTTGACCTGGAACGGTACGGCCGTACTCAACCGGGTCCGGAGGTTGGTCAACCCTGTCGGTAGCACTTGCTACGTTCGGGGCGGTCTCGGCGAGCATGCCGGGGCCGTCGCCGACGGCGTCATGTGTGTGGTGTCTTGCAGAGGGTCCGGTACGGCCTGATGCGGGGCGCGTTTCGAAAGGTGTTGTGTTTCATGGTCATGGGCCCCACCCACGCGATGTCCGGTGCTGCTGTGGGGTTGGTGGTTGCAGAGTTGTTGCCTCTCGATTGGGGAGGGCCCACATCCACCGCTGAAACCTTGACCTTTGCCGGTGTGTGCGCGGGAGCCGCCTTGCTTCCCGACCTCGATACCGGTCAGTCGACGGTTTCCCGATCATTCGGTCCTCTCAGCAAAGCGCTGGCCAAAGGTATCGACGCAATTTCGGTGACCTTCTACCGCATCACCAAAGGCAAGAAGGACGGCAAGCGTCGTGGTGGGCATCGGACGCTCACGCACACCGCGCTGTTTGCCGCCGGTCTTGGGGCCGGGGTCTCGGCGCTGGTTGTTCAGTTCGGGAAGCCCGCCATCATCATCACGCTGTTCTTCTGCCTCGGGCTGGCGATCCGAGGATTGGCGGGTGAATTGGCCAAGGAGAAGGGGTGGCTCGCCGTCTCCGCCGTTGCGTTGGTGCTCTCGGCCCTCACCTGGCAGTGGTATCCGAGTGAGGCCGGATCCACCGGGCTAGGTGTTGCAGTGGCACTGGGCTGCGCCACACACTGTCTCGGCGATGCGATCACCAAGGAAGGGGTGCCGTTTCTCGCGCCCCTGATTCCGCTCGGCGGCAAGCGGTGGTGGGAACAACGGCTGCCGTCATTTCTGTCCATCCGCGCAGGTGGGAACCTCGAGAAGATTCTGATCGGGCCGGCGCTGACGGTCCTGACTGCCTGGTTGATCATCAGTGCTTTCGACGGCGCCCCGGAAGCGATCTACGCCGTCTTCGCTCCGATGGTGCAGTGAGCATCTAAATCTTTTATTACGGAACCACTGGCATCGTAATCATATTTGTTCTACGTTCGTCCCTGACATGAACCGAGTCGGCTGACGGAGTGAGCAGTGGTGCATCAAGCAGCGCGCAAGGCGGAGCACAGCTCGAGAGAAGACGGTGTGAGCCGGCGCGGATTTCTCGCAGCGAGTGTCGGCGCAGCTGCTCTCGCGGGTATTTCCTGGGCACCGGCGGGAGCTGTTCCCTGGGGCTCGGCATCGACCATCGCGCCACCGCCCGGATTTCCGTCGGACATTCCGTTGTCACAGCAGGCATACGCGAACTGGTCGCGAGAAATCATGCTCGAGAGTGTGTGGACGGCGACGGCACGTCATAGCGACGACGTCGTCGCCCTCGCCAACTGGGCGTTCGACAACGGGTACACAGTGCGTGCGAAGGGAACGATGCACGGGTGGAGTCCGTTGACGGTGGTGCCCGGCGCGCCTTCGGATCGAGTTCTGCTGGTCGATACGATGGCGAACTTGAATTCGGTTGTGGTGCAGCACGGCACGCCCGCAACAGTCACGGCGGGCGCCGGCGCCAGTATCGAAGCGATTCTGACAGCGCTCGAGCGTGAGGGGCTCGGGTGGGCCAACTCTCCGGCGATCGGTGAGCTGTCCATCGCCGGGGCACTGGCGATCGGCGCTCACGGGGCAACGTATCCGGCGGTGGGGGAGACGATTACCCCTGGCCAGTCGTACGGGTCGCTGAGCAACCTGATCACCGAGATCACGGTGGTGGCGTGGGACGAAGGCAGCAATCGCTACGGGCTGAAGACTTTTCACCGATCAGATGACGAGATCACGGCTTTCCTGACTCACCTGGGCCGAACCTTCGTCACCTCCGTGACGCTGCAAGCCGGGGAGAATTATCGGCTGCGGTGCCAGAGTTTCACCGACATTCCGTGGCAAGAACTCTTTGCTGCTCCCGGTTCGCCAGGGCGTACCTACGAGAGTTTTGTCGAGAAATCCGGACGGGTGGAGGCGATCTGGTTCCCGTTCACGCAAACACCGTGGCTCAAGGTCTGGACGCCGACCCCGGTCAAACCACCGGAGTCCCGAGAGGTGAGCGGGCCGTACAACTACTTCTTCTCCGACGCGATTCCCGAAGAAGTCACCACCCCGTTGGGGATGGTGGCGCAGGGCCTTCAAGCTGCGACACCGCTGTTCGGCGCCTCTCAGTTCGGAGCTGTAGCAGCAGGATTGGCGCTGACCGACACCGACGATCTGTGGGGCTGGTCAAAAGATGTTCTGTTCTACCTGCGGCACACGACGTTGCGCGTAGTAGCGGGCGGCGGCGCGGTGATCACCAAGCGGTCCAACATCGGCCGAGTCGTCCACGAGATGACGAGTTGGTTGAACGAGCGAATGACGCACTACGCGTCGCTGGGGCAGTATCCCGTCAACATGCCGTTCGAAGTGCGTCTCTGTGGTGTCGATGACAGTGGCGAAGTCCTTGTCGACAGCGCCGGCGTGCCGGATCTGTCAGCGGTGCGGCCCCGGGCGGATCGTCAGGACTGGGATACGGCGATCTGGATGAACGTGGTCTCGATTCCCGGCACCGCGGGATTGCCCGCGTTCCTTCGCGAGATGGAACGGTGGATGGTCGCGAACTACTCCGGCGATTACGCGACTTTCCGTCCGGAGTGGTCCAAGGGATGGGCATTCACCGATCAAGCTGCGTACCAGGACGACGAATTCCTCACCAGCACAGTGCCTGCCACCTTCCGTGCCGGTGGCGACGGGAACTGGGACTTCGCTCTCGCCACTCTGGACGAACACGACCCGCACCGCGTCTTCAGCAATACGTTCATCGACCGCGTATTGCCACCCAGCTGAATCTCTTACTGCGGTAGTGGTTTGCGCCAGCGCACGTCGGAGATGCGGATGCGCTGATTGTTGTCACCGTTCCAGTCGACGCTCAGTCCCTGGGCTCGGAGTGCGTCGGCTACCTGGCGCCCAACGGTCTGATCGGTGTGCGCGATCATCTGTGCCTTGGCGGTTTCGTTGCCGCCGAACGCGGCGGAGACCAGCGCGGGATCGAGATCGTGGGCTGGACGAAAAGCACTGTAGGACAGGTAAAGATCGGACGGCTCGTCGCCGAGACGCTCCGCATCTTGCATGTGGAAGAACGTGTACGCCCACTGAGCAAAGGGATACCCGTTCTCGTCCGGTTCGGACGGCGTGCGTTCGTCGTCGATTTCGGTAGTGCCGCACTGCATGCAGCAGGTGAAGTTCATGCGGGCCACGATGCCGTTGCGCTCGAGTTCTGCGAAGGCGGCGGATACGCGCTCGAAGTCGCCGGGACCCGTCCACTGGGTCTGCTCCCCGAGCCTTCGGTCCCAGACCTCACGCACTACTGCGTCGATCTGTCTGCCGAGTTCATCGTTCTCGAAACCGCCCTCGACACAGTCTCGGGCGGCTTCGCAGATTTCATCGAACGTCGCGAACCCGGGGACTACCAATTCGCGTGCTTGCTCACGGACGGCCACGATGTCGGCCGCGCTGAGCACCGTTGCAGGCTGACGTGACCGTGCTGACCGTGACGGTGCTGACCGTGACCAGGGCAATCGCATACCGGCACCGTACTGCACCGATCCGGCCGTCAGGCGTCGGCTGCTGCCTTTGTTTCCTCCTCGGTCGACGGGGCAGGCTTGTTCGGGATGAGCGCGGTGGCGATCAGGCCGACCACGACAAATCCGGCCGCAAGGTATCCGCCGAGTGTGATCCCGTGAGTCATTGCAGACTGTGCAGCGTCGGCGACGAAAGCGGTGCTCGGTGACCCGGCCAGCGAGTCGATGGCGGCGCCCGCGCTGTCGGTGACAGCACGCGTCAACTGATCAGCCTGAGCTTGGTCGACACCGGACTCGGTGAGGTCGTTGTTCAGCGTGGAATTGAGAGTGCTGAAGAAGACGGTGGTGAGGACAGCGATGCCCAGTGCGGATCCGAGTTGGCGGAACGCACTCTGAATGCCGGAGCCTTGACCGGCGCTCTGCTCGGGAATCTCCTCGAGCACGACGTTGGTCACCTGCGCAGTCGCAAAACCGACACCGATGCCGTAGAAGAAGAGCACTGCGGCGATAGTCCACCAGGGGCTGTCTGTCGCAGCGATGAATCCGAGACCGGCGAGACCGAGCGCTTCGAGGGCCAAACCGATACGGACCAAGCCCAACGGCGAGACCTTCGACGCCATTCCGAAGCTCGCACCACTGGCGACGAAGCTGCCGATGGCAATGGGAACCAGCGCGAGCCCTGCCTGGAGTGCGCTGTACCCGAGCGTGAACTGAAGCCAGAGGGGAAGCACCGCAACGATTCCGAACTCACCGAGCCCGATGATCAGCGTCGCGATGTTGCCGTTGCGGAACGACGAGATGGAGAACAGCCGTACGTCCATCAGCGCCCGCGACGGATCGTCGCTGCGGGTGAGCATGGTTTGACGGTAGGCGAACGCACCGAGCGACAGAACGGCGAGAACCAACGCCACCAGAACCGGCGACGGTCCGCTGGACCACGACAGGCCGAACAGATCGAAGGGTTCCTTCGTCGTCAGCCACCCATACGTACGTCCCTCGACGAGGCCGAAGGCGAGCAGGCCCAGGCCGGCGATGGACAGTGCCGCTCCGGTGGTGTCGATGCGGCCAGCGGTGCGGGGTGAGGGCGCGATGAACAGCACTGCGCCGATCAGAATGAGCGCAGCAAGCGGAATATTGATGCCGAATGCCCAACGCCATGAGGCATGTTCGGCAAGCCAGCCGCCGAGTAGTGGGCCGAGGGCGGAGGCTGCACCGATGGTGGAACCCCAGACTGCGAAGGCCTGGCCGCGGGCTTTGCCGGTGAACATCGCGTTCAGAAGTGACAGTGAGGTGGGCAGGATCATGGCCGCGCCGGCGCCCTGCAGGAATCGCGCCAGGATGAGCAGGCCGCCATTCGGTGCCAGTCCGGCCAGTAGGCTCGTTGCGCCGAACACGACGACACCGGCGATGAAGATGCGACGGGCGCCGACCAGGTCCGCAACTCTGCCGACCAATAGCAGGAGCGCCGCGAACACGATTGCGTAGGACTCTTGGATCCATTGAGCCTGAACGGAGTTGATCCCGAGATCTTCGATGATCGAGGGAACTATGACGTTGACGATAGTGGTGTCGACGACGATCAGTGCCACGCCGAGTGCGATGGCGATCAGGCCCAACCACTTGCGAGTGGTGGGTGAGATGTTCACGAATAAACCTCCATTGTGAAGTAACTTCACAGTGAAGGTATATTTGAGGCGGTAAGTTGTCAACGTGCGCGCTGGGCTCGACCGGCCGCCGTCTGGCACAGGAAAGGTGGGATCACGGGGTGGAAGCACCGCGCGACATCTCCGTGGAGCGGGAGCGGCTGATGGACGAATTCCGCGCGTACGGTGGGACGTTCACCGAATTCAGTCATCGATTTGCGTCGTGGCTCGGCCTGCATTCCACCGACGCGACTGCCTTGATGGAAATCACAGCTGCCGAGGAGAAGGGGGCGCCGCTCTCGCCCGCCCGCCTCGGAGAGCGGATCTCGCTGACGTCGGGCGCAACCACCGCGTTGCTCAACCGCCTGGAGAAGGCGGGACATATCGTCCGGACCCGTGAGAATGCAGACCGTCGCGTGGTCACGCTGCACAGCAGTGCGCATGTGCAGGACCTCGCGGACGAGTTCTTCGGTCCACTTGCCGTGCGACTCGACGCCATGATGGAGAAATACCCGCCCGAACTGCTCAGTCGATTCGAGGAATTTCTCGTCGACCTGCACTCGACGATGAACGAACACCTCGAGCAGGACAACCGCTGAACAAAAAAGCCGCCCGACTCCGGAGAGTCGGGCGGCTTTTTCTGTGTCGGTGACGGCTACTTGCCGAGCTTGGCCTGCAGGTCGTCGAGAACCAGGCCTGCGCCTGTCGGGCCGAGGCCCAGGAACCAGGTCTCGTCACTCACCTCGGTGGCGCGGCCTTCCTTGACTGCGTCCATGCTTGCCCACAGCGGACCGGCGACAACGGTGGTCTGACCGGTGTCTGCGGGATTTCCGTAGCTGGAGTAGAAGATTCGGTCACCCTCTGCCTCGGTGATCGTTTCCGGGCTGACCTCGACGGCCAACTCGTTGATGTTCTGGATCGCCGGGCGTGGCAGGCCGACGTCCTTCAAGATGACGCCGATGAACGACAGGTTGCCGTACAGGCGCAGCTTCCCGGACATGAAGCGAACCAGCGAGATCGTCGGCGAACCGTCGATCGACTCACGGACCTGATCCGCGTGCGTCTGGTAGTCGTTGAGAACCTGCTCGGCCTTGGTCTCCTCGCCGAGTGCGTCACCGGCAAGGAGGAAGTTCTCCTTCCACGGGAAGCCGGGGCGGATGCTGAAGACCGTCGGCGCGATTGCCGCGAGCTGCGGGTAAAGCTTGTCCTGGCGCAACTTGCTGCCGAGGATCAGATCTGGCTGCAGTGCGGTGATCGCCTCGAGGTTGAGGTTGTTGGTCGTGCCGACATCGGGGACGCCGACCAATTTGTCAGCCAGGTACGACGGCTGACCGGCGGCACTTTCCGGGCTGGCGATGCCGACCGGGGTGATCCCGAGCGAGAGGACCTCGTCGAGTTCGCCACTGTCGAGGACGACGACGCGGGTCGGCTTGGCCTCGAGGGTGGTCTCGCCCAGAGCATGGGTGATGGTGCGTGGGAACTCGCCGGGCGCAGCATCGCTGCCGAGCTTCGCGGTTTCCGTGTCGGCGGTGCTGAACAGCTTGCCGCCGGTTGCGACATCGGTGTTGCCGTTTGCGTTGCCGCCGGCGTCGGAAGAACCGCAGGCCGTAGCGGCAAAAACAGTCGCCAGGGCAAGCATGGCGACCCGGACCGACGTGCGGCTCCGGAGAGTGGTGCGTGAATGCATTAGGCTACCCTACCTTCCGGCTATCGGGCTTGGTCAGAGAGGTATCCGCACCGTTGATGCCAGGTGAGCAGCGCGTCAGGTCTCGCTCAGCGGGACCGCTACGCAATTCGGACTACAGGGTGCGACCAACGTGTTAGCTTCGCGAAAGACCTGTACTGGTAAGCGAAGACGCGTGTAGTGAGGATTTCGATGACCCTGAACATTGCCGATCTGTTCGAGGCCGTTGCCGATGCGATCCCCGATCGGGTTCCCTTGATTCTGGAAGACGCGCGGTTGAACTACGCCGAACTCGAACTGCGATCGAACCGACTCGCACATCATCTGCAGTCCGTCGGCGTCGAGCCGGGGCAGCACGTCGGTATTCACATGCGTAACTGCGTCGAGTACGTCGAAGCGCTCCTGGCTTGCTTGAAGATCAGAGCAGTGCCGATCAACGTCAACTTCCGCTATACCGATGCAGAACTCCTGTACATCTACACCAACTCTCAAATGGTGGCATTACTCGTCGAAGAGGAATTCGCGCCGACGGCATTGGCCGTGGTTCCGCAGTGTCCGGAGATCTCCCACGTGCTGATCGTCGGCGACGACTATGAGAACGCCCTTGCCGCGCAGACTGATACTCGCGACTTCGGCCCGCGAAGCAACGACGACCATTTCATCATCTACACCGGCGGTACAACCGGAATGCCCAAGGGCGTGGTGTGGCGGCACGAGGACTTCTTCTTCGCCGCGCTGTCCGGAGCGAACCTCAGCGGGCCGCCGCGTCGGAGTCTCGAAGAGGTTGTGGATGCGGCGGTGGCGAACATCAATCCGACTGTGCTGCTACTCATCCCGCCGCTCATGCATGGAGCCGCGATCTATTCACTGCTCACGGCTTTCCTCATGGGAGCGCCCCGAGTGTTGACCCGCAGCTTCGATCCGATGGAAGTGCTGCGACTGGTCGAGGCCGAGAAGATCACCGGAATCACCGTCGTCGGCGATGCGATTGCTCGGCCGATCGCCGACGCCATCGCTGCAAGCGAAGGGCGCTACGACCTTTCGACTCTCAAACTGATCGGGTCGGGTGGCGCATTGTTCTCCCCGAACCTGAAGGCAGAACTGACAACCCGATTACCGGGACTGGTGATCAAGGATGCCTTCGGTGCTTCGGAATCCGGCAACGACGGCGTCGTCGAATTCGGTGAGGACGGTTCAAAGCGAATTCGATCCAACCCCAACATGATTCTTGTCGACGACGAATTTCGTCGCATCGAACCAGGCTCGGGCACAACCGGTTTCATCGCCAGGGCCGGCCATGTCCCCGTGGCCTACTTCGACGACCCCGCCAAGACTGCTGCAACTTTTCCTGTCGTCGACGGGGTGCGTCTGGCGGTACTCGGGGACATGGGCACGATGGAAGCCGACGGAACCATCGTGCTGCTCGGGCGCGGTTCGATGTGCATCAACTCCGGCGGCGAGAAGGTCTACCCCGAAGAAGTGGAGCAGGCGCTCAAAACTCACCCGGCAGTTTTCGACGCTTTGGTAGCGGGCGCGCCCGACGCACGATTCGGTGAGAAGGTCGCCGCTGTCGTGCAGGTTCGGCCGGGGTTCGAAGATGTTGCGACGGAATCATTGTCGGAGCACTGCCGCACCCACGTGGCTGGGTACAAGATCCCCCGGTCGATCGTGCTGGTACCCAGCATCCTCCGCTCACCCAGTGGGAAGGCCGACTACCGTTGGGCTCGCGAAACCGTAGCGGGAGTGTGAGCTGTATTGTCCCGGAACCTGTATTGGCACTAGTGGGGAGTATGTGTGACTGGGAATGACGCAGGTGCTGGTCATGTTTTTGTCGTCCGTGGACGTCTCGAATCAGTGGACTGGGATGCGGCGGTCGTGTCGACGAGCGGCAACTTCGTGCCTCGTGAGCACTGGTGGCCGGTGCTCGGCCTCACGAGTCCAGTGGAAAGCGCACCGGCAGGGGGCAACAGGGTGCGCTCATTTCCGAAGGAAGGGCGGCCGGTATGGCTGCTGAACGTCGCTTCGCGGGGATCGGTGCACCGGCTGGTGGACGGCGTTCGCGAGGTCCTCGACACGATTGCATCTGCTGATATCGAGCCTGGAGGTCGTCGAGTAAAACCACTCATTGCATTGCCGACCTTTGGGGTGGGACTGGGTGGGCAGGGGATGGTTCGTGGCCTTGTTATCAAGGCGTTGATCGAGGCCGCAGTGGAATGTGCTGACAAATACGACTTCGACATCGCATTTGTAGTTGCCAATGCTGCCGATTATGCCGCGTATCAATCGATTCGGCGGGGGCATCTGTTGAGTGCTGGCATCCCTCCGCAGGTCCAGCAATTGGCAGACAGGCTCCAAGCTGGTGAAGCCTCCTTGTTGTTGGGTGCGGGAGTAAGCATTCCCGCCGGATTGCCGTCGTGGGACAGTCTGCTTGAGGCAATTCGGCAGAAGGAACTTCCGGGTGTGAGCAGCGCGGAATTCGCTGAGCTCAATGTCCTCGACCGTGCGCAACTTCTGTCGAAGGAGTTGAAAACGGAGGACGACGGATCGAACGAACTCGGCGAACGCGTTGTTCAGCTGACTGGTCTCGATATCAAACCAACGCTGTCGCATTGTCTTCTGGCGTCTCTGCGAGTCACAAAAGTGGTTACGACCAACTACGATGCGTTGTACGAAAGCGCATTTGAATCAGCGCACGGCGAAAACTCGGTCGCTGTACTTCCGAGAGAAGAAGCCCGCGCGGGAGTTCCGTGGGTACTGAAATTGCACGGCGATGTGGCTGACGCGGCCAGCATCGTCTTGAGTCGCCGAGACTTCGTCAGATACGACGCAGAACGACGTCCGTTGGGCTCGATCGTTCAGTCGCTCATGGCAACCGGACATCTCATAGTTGTCGGAGCATCGATGACCGATGACAATGTGCTCCGGCTTGCACATGAAGTATTGGCGCTCGATGCACGGAACAAGCGCCCACGAACTTTGGGCACCGTAATCACACTGCAGCGGGACGAGATTCGAACTGCCTTGTGGAAGAACGACTTCGACTACGTTGCCGTTTCGGATTCCCTGGATCAGCAAGTGGCTGCACGTGACCTCGAGATATTCCTGGACAAGCTCGCGATCTTGACGAGCGTCGACGCTCCATACTTGTTGGATACAAGATACAAGGGGTTGCTCGAAGGAGGAGAAATCGATTTGGCAGAAAATTTGCGGGCGGCCGCCGAAGTCATCAGATCCTTGCCGCACGAGCACCGAGAGCGATGGAGCAGCCTGGAAGCAGTGTTCGACGAACTGGGCGCCACTCCGCGGCCGCCATCTACAGAGGAGGATCAGCGGGTTTCCCGATCGCGGTCTCAACGACGTCGAATTCGGCTGTCACAGCTGCGCTGAATTCGGCTGTCACAGCTGCGCTCAATTCGGCTGTCACAGCCAGGGCTCGATCGGCTTCTTCACCCACATGATCTTCTCGTCCGGATGCTCACGCCGAGCTTCGGGACGGTCAGGGTTAGCGGCTGCCCACACGGCTTTCTCGTCGAGCAGTCCGGCCGCGATGGTCCAGGTCTCCCGCGTGCTCGGCGGATTGGCGCCGGCCGCACGTGCGAGTTTGCGCAGTCGATCGTCGGGCATCTCTAGCAACTCTGTGCTACTGATATCGCGATCCCAGGCGAACTTGGCCAGGCCGACGGCTTTCTCGCGTCGGCTACGGCTCGCCATGTCGTTGTGCGCAAAGTCTGGTTGGGATGCCACGGCTTCACCTTATCGTCAACGCAATCGAGGCCCTCCCGCGTGAGCGGAAGGGCCTCGATTGCTGTTCTTCACTGTCGGGGTGGCGGGATTTGAACCCACGACCTCTTCGTCCCGAACGAAGCGCGCTACCAAGCTGCGCCACACCCCGTGTCGAACCTCGGTTAGCTTACATTACCGAGTCGACTGACATTAAATCCGCAGGTCAGTTGCGTAGAACCGACGCTGGAGACTCTGCGGAACTGTGTGCGGAGACGTGCTCCGGTTCGCGCCTGGTGGCCGGAACCAGAGTCAACAGAGTTGCCTCGGGGCGGCAGCAGAAGCGCGCCGGCGCCCACGGCGAAGTGCCGATGCCCGCGGAGACGTGCAGCTGGGTGTGCGCGCCCCACTTCGACGGCCCCTTGACCCGGGATCGATCGATCTGGCAGTTGGTGACCAACGCGCCGTAGAACGGAAGGCACAGCTGACCACCGTGCGTGTGGCCGGCGAGCACAAGGTCGTAACCGTCGTCGGCGAACCGATCGAGAACTCGAGGTTCGGGCGAGTGCGTCAGACCAAGCTTGAGCTGGGCGACGGGATTGGGTGTTCCGGCGACGGTGTCGTAGCGATCACGCTTCAGGTGCGGATCGTCGACGCCGGCGGCCGCGATGCGAATACCGGCCACTTCGAGTTCGCGGCGCACGTGGGTCATGTCCAGCCATCCACGTTCGGTGAACGCGGCCCGCAGATCGCCCCAGGGGAGGGGATCCCCGGTGATGCGCTTGTCCTTGTTGAAGATGTAGCTCAGTGGGTTCTTCGGTTTCGGAGCGAAGTAGTCGTTGCTGCCGAAGACGAACAGACCCGGCCGAGCCAACAGATCACCGAGCGCCTGGACCACTGCCGGGACGCTGCGCTGATGCGACAAGTTGTCGCCGGTGTTGACCACGAGGTCGGGGTCGAGGCCTTCGAGCTCACGCAACCAATTCTGTTTCAACCGTTGGTTCGGCATCATGTGCAGGTCGCTGAGATGGAGGACCCGCAGCGACGACGAACCGGGCGCCAGGACTGGCATCGTCACCTCACGCAGTGCAAATGCATTGCGTTCGATGCCGGATGCGTACCCGATCCCTAGTGCAGCGGCGCCCGCGGCACCAAGTGCGGTGCGGGTCAGATTGGTGCGGAACTGGGAAGACACCTCTCAAGGATACGGGTGTGGCGTTCTTCTGCGTCGCTCTCGCCGCCATTTGCAGCTATTCCACAGAGAATTGTGTCCGGGCGGAGGTAACTATCGGCACGCTCGAAACGCCGAGCGCGTAACGTTTCCACCATGTCCGACACGACACCATCGCTCAAAGCCACCCTCCGAACCGACATGGTTGCATCCATGAAGGCGAAGGATCCGCTACGTACAGCCACCCTTCGGATGCTCATGGCAGCCATCCAGACCGAAGAGGTGGCCGGTAAGGAAGCACGAGTCCTCACCGACGAAGAAATCATCAAAGTCCTTGCAAAGGAATCGAAGAAGCGCGGCGAATCGGCCGAGATCTACACCGAGAACGGCCGCGGTGAGCTTGCCGCGAAAGAGCGCGCCGAAGCTCAGATCATCGACGAGTACCTGCCGACGCCGTTGACCGACGCCGAGCTTGTCGACGTCGTCGACACCGCCCTCGCTCAGGTGTCCGAGGAGCTCGGTGAGCGTCCGGGGATGCGTCAGATGGGCCAGGTCATCAAGGCCGCCAGCGCGCTGGCCAAGGGCAAGGCCGATGGCGCCCGTATCTCTGCAGCAGTGAAGTCCCGCCTGTAGAAGCGCGCCACCAGAATCGAAAACGGCCGCGATCTCCGAGTCACTCGGAGATCGCGGCCGTTCTTGTTTTCAGAGCCGTCAGTTTTCAGGGCCGTCAGTTCGGCGGGGTCCCCGCGGGCGGTGCGGGTTCACCTCCGGGCGGAGTCGCATCCGGGGGAGTCGCGCCCGGACCCGGTGCCGGGGCTGCGGGGGATGCGGGAGCTGCCGGAGCCCTCACGGAACCGTCACTGATGTAGATCGTGACGGTCGAACCCGGGATCGCGGACCCGGACGGCGAAACTCCGGTGACCGTTCCCGCGCGTGCTCCGGACGCCGTCGTCACGGAATTGACCGTGAAGCCGGACGCCTGCAACCTCGACGTCGCCGCCGACTGGCTCAGGCCGACAACCTCGGGAACCTGGCCGTTCTGCGATCCCCGTGCGTACTTCTCGTCGATCGGAGGCAGTGAGGTGGGCCCGAAGTTGTTGGCGACCGGGTTCATTGCCGCGAACCAGGATCTCGCCGGTTCGGTACCGCCGTACAGGTTGCCGCTGTAGCAGGGGCGCAGCGGGCTCGAGCAGATCTCTCCCGGCGTCGGGGAGTCGCCGAAGATGTAGACGGCAGCAGCGAGGTTGTTGGTGAAGCCGAGGAACGCCGAGGACTTGTGGGTCTCGGTGGTACCCGTCTTGCCCGACATCGGCAGGCTCCATCCGGCGCTGCTTGCAGCTCCGGCAGACGTACCGGCGCCGACGTCGTCACGGCTCATGGCGTTGGCGAGTGTGTCTGCCAAGCCGGGCTCGACAACCTGCTCACAGCCCTGCTCGGTGACGGCCACAGGCTTGCCGTAGCGGTCGAAGACCGAATCGATGGGACTCGGCGGGCACCACTTGCCGTGCGAGGCGAGAGTGGCCGCGACGTTGGAGAGTTCGAGCGGGTTGATCCAGGTGGGGCCCAGGGTGAACGAACCGAGGTTCTGTTCCTTCTGGAAGTCGGCCATGCTGCGCTCGTCGAAGCCCGAGGTGTTGGGATCAGCGTACGAGCGCATGCCGAGACGGACGGCCATGTCGACGGTCGGCGTGACGCCGGTTGCCTCGATGAGCTTGACGAAAGCGGTGTTGGGGGACTGTGCCAGCGCGTCGGTCACGGACAGCGTCGGCGGGTAGTTGCCGGCGTTCTCCACGCAGTAAGTCGACACCGGGCAACCGGCCGCACCACCGCTACCCATGCCCTTGGCTTCGAATCGCTTGGGCACGTCGAGCGTCGCGTTGATACCGAGGCCCTTCTCCATCGCCGCAGCCGTCGTGAAGATCTTGAAGACGGAACCCGCACCGTCACCCGCAAGGGAGTACGGCTGTGCCTGGACGGTTTCGTCGGCGTCGGCATTGAGACCGTACGTGCGACTGCTGGCCATCGCGATGACCTTGTGTGAATCCTGGCCCGGCCTGATCACGTTCATCACGTTCGCGATGCCGTCGAGGTTGGCGCTCGCGTTCGCGTTCAGTCCGGCCTTGGTGGACGCCTGGACCTGCGGATCGAGAGTGGTCTTGATGAGGTAACCACCCTCGTTGATCTGGTCGCGCGTGATTCCGGCGTCCGAGAGGTACTTCAGTGCGTAGTCACAGAAGAATCCGCGATCGCCTGCAGCGATGCAGCCGCGCGGCAAGTTGTTGGGGGTTTCCAGGACGCCGAGGGGCTCTTCCTTGGCGGCGCGGAACTCGTCGGCACGATCCGGAATGTTCGTGATCATGGTGTCGAGCACGGTGTTACGACGCTCGGTCACGCCCTCGACGTTCGTGTACGGGTTCAGTGCGGAGCTGGACTGAACCATGCCGGCAAGCATCGCCGACTGGGGAACGGTCAGATCTGCGGCATCGACGCCGAAGTAGGTCTGAGCCGCGTCCTGGATGCCGAAGGATCCGTTGCCGAACGGTACGAGGTTGAGGTACCGGGTGAGGATCTCGTCTTTCGTGAGTTCCTTGTCCAGCGTCAGGGCCATCCGGATCTCGCGGATCTTTCGGGCCGGGGTGGTCTCGATGGCAGCGCGGCGCTCGGCATCCGTCTTGGCCACGACCAACAGTTGGTAGTTCTTCACATACTGCTGATCGAGTGTCGACGCGCCCTGCTGCACTTCACCGGTCGTCGTGTTGGTGAGGAAGGCACGCAGCGTTCCCTGCCAGTCGACGCCCTTGTGGTCGGGGAACCGGCGGTCCTCGATGGAGACGATCGCCAACTTCATGTTGTTGGAGATCTTCTCGCTCGGGACTTCGAAGCGTCGTTGGTCGTAGAGCCAGGCAATGGGATTGCCTGCCGCATCGACCATGGTGGACACCGCGGGGACCGTGCCTTCGACCAGTTCGGCCGAGACGTTGTCGACGGTATCGGCGGCGCGGTTGGACGCGAATCCGAATCCGCCCGCCACTGGGAACATCACCCCTGCGACCAGGACACCCGCCAATGCGGAGCTTCCGGCGAGCTTCGCCACTGTTTTTGCAATCGACACGATCTACAGAGTACGTGTGCCCACCCATTGGAACCGGTTTCAGTGTTTTGGGGGTGTTCAAAACCTTCTGAACACGCGCTTTGTACTGCCGTACCAAAAAATGCTCCCGAGCGTCTTGCGTTAGGGCCGTTCTTTACCTAAATTGTGATCAGTGTGATCGACGTAACACTCGATCACGAATGTGTCTCAGCTTTCACCGTGCTACCGCGGGGACGGCTGAGATGGTGCGCTGCTCGCCCTATGGCGACGGTCAGACTTTGTAGAGGGGACCCAGAATGTACACAGCCACCCCGAGTAGCCGTTTGGACATCGAGCAGGCCGAGGCACGAATTGCCTGGGTAACTAAGGCACGATGCCGCGAGGTCGACCCCGACCAACTTTTTGTTCGTGGCGCCGCGCAGCGCAAGGCGGCCACCATCTGCCGTCACTGCCCGGTCCTCATGCAGTGCGGAGCAGATGCTCTCGACAATCGTGTCGAGTTCGGTGTGTGGGGCGGAATGACCGAGCGTCAGCGCCGCGCACTGCTCAAGCAGCACCCCGACGTCGACTCCTGGTCCGAGTTCTTCGAAGACCAGCGCCAGCATCACTCAGCAGTCTGATCCAGGTCGATCGGGGGGATCAGCCCTTACGAGTGAGCTGATCTCCCACCGCGCGCAGCGCCTCGAGGTCCGAGACCTCGAACGGTAGCGACGGAACACCGATCAGCGGCACCCTCGGGTGAGCTGCGGTGAATCGACTCAGTAAGGCGATCTCCCGCTTCGCGATCACTGCCCGATGGGCATGGATGCGGAGAACGGCTGCGGTGAGGGCTTCGGCCTCGGTCGCACTTTCCTTCGCTTCCAGTTTGTCGGCGGCGGTCACCGCATGATCGGCAGGCAGAGCCGTCAATGTCGGGTGCGTGCGGTTGAGAACCAGACCGGCCAACGGCATCGAGTCGCCCGCAAGGCGATCGACGAAGAACGCCGCCTCGCGCAGAGCGTCGGGTTCGGCCGCTGCGATCACCAGGAAATGAGTCCCCGGCTGACGTAGCAACTCGTAGGTCTTCGTTGCGCGTTCACGGAAACCGCCGAACATCGAGTCGAGCGACTGCACGAATGCCGATGCATCCGAAAGCATTTGGCTTCCCACGATGGTGGAGACACCCTTCAGTGCCAATCCCATCGCGCCGGCGACGAGCCTGGTCAGGCCACGGCCGGGTGCGGAGAGCAGCCGGATCATCCGTCCGTCGAGGAATGTGCCGAGCCTCTGCGGGGCGTCGAGGAAGTCGAGCGCATTGCGCGACGGCGGGGTATCGACGATCACCAGATCCCACGCGTCGTTCGACGCCAGCTGCCCCAACTTCTCCATCGCCATGTACTCCTGCGTTCCGGAGAACGATGTGGCAACGGTTTGATAGAAGGGATTCGCCAGGATCTGCTCGGCCTTCTCAGGGCTCGAATGCTCGATGACCATCTCGTCGAAAGTCCGACGCATGTTCAGCATCATTGCGTGCAGTTCGCCCGTGGCCTCGGGACCCAGCTTCACCGGCTGCGGAGTGTTGTCGAGTTCGGCCACACCCAGGGCCTGTGCGAGGCGGCGGGCCGGATCGATGGTGAGGACGACTACGCGTCGGCCCTCTTCGGCTGCACGCAACGCCAGGGACGCGGCCGTCGTGGTCTTGCCGACGCCACCTGCGCCGCAACAAACCACGATCCGGGCCGTCGGGTCCTTGATGATCGCCGAAATATCGAGGGCAGGAGCTGCGCGTCGGCCGGTCCTGGAACTGCCGACCGTCACGTTCTCGGTGGTCTCGGTCATCACACGCCCTGTTCCGTGAGGTATTCGGCAAGCTCGTACAGCCCACCGAGATCGACGCCGTCGGCGAGTGCGGGAAGTTGCACCCGAGCCCCGTCGATCTCGCGGAGCTTCTCGGCGCTGGATTCTTGAGCTTCGAGCACCGAGGCATGCTCGATCGTCTCGGTGAGCAGGCCTGCGAAGTCGTCGTCGGACAGATCGATGCCGACGTCCGAGAGTGTCGACCGGATCGAAGCCGCGTCGATATCGCCGGCAGCGGCACCGGAGAGTTGGTCTTCGGGCAAGAACCTCGGGCTGGCGCGGTTGACGATGATGGCACCGAGGTTGAGGTCGTCGCGCGCCAGTTCTGCGGCGGCGTCGGCAGTTTCCTGAACCGGCAGCGCTTCGAGAAGTGCAACAAGATGTACGACGGTCTCCGGCGAGTGCAGCAGCCGAACGACGCCTTCACTCTGGGAGTGCACCGGGCCACCCTTGGCGAGATCGGCCATCGCCTTGGTGACGTCGAGGAAGCTGCCGATTCGTCCGGTCGGGGGAGCGTCGACGACAACGGCGTCGTACACGCGTTTGCCGGTTCGATCGGTGCGGATGACGCACTCCTTGATCTTGCCGGTGAGCAGAACGTCGCGAAGGCCGGGAGCGATGGTGGTGGCGAATTCGATGGCGCCGAACTTACGCATTGCCCGGCCGGCGAAGCCGAGGTTGTAGAACATTTCGAGGTATTCGAGGAACGCGGTCTCGATGTCGACGGCCAGAGCCATCACTTCACCGCCACCTTCGGCGGCCGCGACTTTGGTCTCCTGCGGTGGAAGCGGCGGTACGTCGAAGAGCTGCGCGATTCCCTGGCGGCCCTCGACCTCCACGAGGAGAACGCGCTTGCCGCCCTCGGCCAACGCGAGCGCCAACGCGGCGGCAACCGTGGACTTACCGGTTCCGCCTTTACCCGACACAAAGTGCAGGCGGGCCTTCGTCGCAGACTCGGGCCAGGTCCTGCTCAGCTCATCTTGGGATGCAACCACACCGCGAGCCTATAAGTCTGGGGCCGAAGATGTACGCGGGATAGGCTCACCGCATGAGCGAAATAACTTCCTGGGAATACACCGTGACTCCGTTGCTGGTCCACAATCCGAAGGCAATTCTCGACAACTGGGGTGTCGACGGCTGGGAACTCGTGGCAGTCCTGCCGAGCGCGTCGGGCGAGCAGCACGTCGCGTACATGAAGCGTCCGAAGGGCTGAATCACATGGCAGAGGCAACACAGACCTGGTCGGAGCGTCTCGCCGAACTGGGCATCGCACTTCCCGCCGTCGCGGCACCCGTTGCTGCGTACGTTCCCGCGGTTCGCAGCGGCAACCACGTGTACACGTCGGGTCAGCTCCCGTTCGTCGACGGAAAACTGGCGCTGACCGGCAAGCTCGGTGCGGGCGTGTCGGATGAGGACGCCAAGGCTGCGGCTCGCACCTGCGCGCTCAACGCTCTCGCTGCCATCGACGCCCTGGTCGGCATCGACAACGTCGTTCGCGTTGTCAAGGTTGTCGGCTTCGTGGCATCCGCCGAAGGATTCACCGGTCAGCCCGGCGTGATCAACGGCGCGTCCGAATTCCTCGGTGAGGTGCTCGGCGACGCCGGTATCCACGCTCGTTCGGCAGTCGGCGTGGCAGAGCTTCCCCTCGGCTCTCCGGTCGAGGTGGAACTGATCGTCGAAGTTCGCTGATGTCGACGGTCCATCCCGCCTACGCGCAGCTTCGCCGCGTCACCGACATCGCTTCGGTCTTGCTCGAGAACAATCCGGGCATGATGACGCTGGACGGTACGAACACCTGGATTCTGCATGCTCCCGGCAGCGTCGAGTGTGTAGTCGTCGATCCGGGCGACAACGACGAGGAACACCTGCAACGTGTCGCTGGTATCGGTCCGGTTGCGCTGACCTTGATCACGCACCGGCACTACGACCACACCGGCGGGGTGGACCGTTTCCATGAATTGACCTCGGCTCCAGTGCGTTCCGTCGACCCCACTTTTCTGCGCGGGGGTGCTTCGGCGCTTGTCGACGGTGAAGTGATCGAGGTGGCGGGTCTGAAGCTGCGGATCCTCGCGACTCCGGGACACACCGCTGACTCGGTGTCGATAGTCATCGAGAACGATGCGAGCGTGCTGACGGGCGACACCATTCTCGGCCGCGGCACCGCAGTTCTGGACGACTCCGACGGCGATCTGGGGGATTACCTCACATCACTGCGGTCGTTGGCCGCACTCGGCGAAGGACTGACGGTTCTTCCCGGGCACGGTCCGGACCTGCCCGATCTGCAGGCGATTTCGCAGCAGTACCTTGCTCACCGCGAGGAGCGTCTAGCCCAGGTGCGGGACGCTCTGACGACGTTGGGGGAGTCGGCATCGGTGCGCGATGTTGTCGAGCACGTCTACTCCGACGTCGACCCGAAGCTGTGGCCGGTGGCGGAGAAATCCGTCAACGTGCAGTTGGCGTATCTGCGCCGCTGAGGCGCTCGGCGCCGACTTAAAGAGTTGAGTTGTCTAGCCGAACTGCCGCCATCTATGCCGATCGAGGTATAGCTGGCGGCAGTTTTTGCATTTGTTTGATATGGGTCACGGGCCAATAGTTAGTCCATGACCTCACAATGCGACGGATGGATCCGCAATTACGTGGACGGCTCCTATGTCGAACCCGACGAGTCGTCGAGCTTCGATCAGGTCGACCCAGCAACGGGCCGTGTTCTCGCCCGGGTCCACGAGGCCGACAAGGCCCTGGTCGATCGGGCCGTGACCTCTGCCAGACGCGCTCTGGACAACGGTTGGGCCGATACGCCGGTCCGCGAGCGGACGGCCCTGCTGCGACGCGCCGCCGACCGGATCGAGGAGCGATTCGAAGAGTTCGTCGCCGCAGAAATGGCGGACACCGGCAAGCCGATCACACAGGCACGCGAACTCGACGTCGCGCGCGCCCTGACGAACTTCCGCACTTTCGCCGACATCGTCGCCGCGGCCGGACAGGAATCGTTTGTCACGGATCTCGCGGGTGGCAAGCAGGCGTTGAACTACGCGATCCGCAAGCCGCTCGGCGTCGTCGCTGTCATCGTTCCCTGGAACCTGCCGCTGCTTCTCCTGACCTGGAAGGTAGCGCCCGCGCTCGCGTGCGGAAACTCCGTGGTGGTCAAGCCCTCCGAGGAAACCCCAGCGACCGCGTCGTTGCTTGCCGAGGTACTCGAAGAAGTCGGCCTGCCTGCCGGTGTCTACAACGTCGTCCACGGGTTCGGTGCGAACTCCGCCGGCGAGTTCCTCACCACGCACCCCGGCATCGACGGTGTCACCTTCACCGGATCTTCGGCAACCGGTTCGCATGTCATGAAAACCGTTGCGCCGCGAGTCCGTCCGGTCTCGTTCGAACTCGGTGGCAAGAACGCCGCGATCGTCTTCGACGACGTCGACATCGACGAAGCGTTGACGGGTCTGACCAAGTCGGTGTTCACCAACACCGGCCAGGTCTGCCTGTGCACCGAACGGGTGTACGTGCACCGCAGCATTTTCGACGACATCGCCGGTGGACTCGTCGAGCGGGCAGCAGGATTGCGTCTGGGCGACCCGACGCTCGATGCAACGACGACCGGACCGCTCATTTCGCAGGCGCACCGGAAGAAGGTTCTCGACTACTTCGAGATCGCCGAGCAGGAAGGCGCGAAAGTGCTGACCGGCGGCGGTATTCCGGACCTCGGACAGGAACTGTCGGGCGGATCGTGGATCGAACCCACCCTGTGGACTGGCTTGACCAACAAGGATCGCGTCGTGCGCGAGGAGATCTTCGGACCCGTCGCAGCACTCATTCCGTTCGACACCGAGGCAGAAGCGATCGCCCTGGCAAACGACACCGAGTACGGCTTGGCGGCCTCCGTGTGGACCAACGACCTGCGCCGTGGACACCGCGTCGCGCAGAGGATGAACGTCGGAATCTCCTGGGTCAACACGTGGTTCACCCGTGAACTGCGATCTCCCTTCGGCGGTATGGGCCTGTCCGGTATCGGACGTGAGGGTGGCGAGTCCTCGCTGCACTTCTACACCGAACCGACGAATGTATGTGTGCAACTGTGAACATCGAAACCGCAAAAGTTTTCCAGAAATGAGCGAGGCGTGATGACAGCCCCCGAAGACACCGTATCCGCGCTCGCGCGTCGCCTCGACGACGCTGCGCAGACTCGCACCGACACCCCGAGCCTCGCCGACGAATACACCATCGACATCGACGAGGCCTACCGGATCCAGAACGAACTCCTCGAACGACGAACCAGCCGTGGCGAATCGATTGTGGGTATCAAGCTCGGCTTCACAAGCCAGGCGAAGATGGCGCAGATGGGTGTCTCCGAAGTGATCGTCGGTCAGTTGACCGACGCGATGTGCGTGAGCAACGGCGGCGAAGTCGACCTGAGGACGTTCATTCATCCCAAGATCGAACCCGAAGTGGCATACCGTCTGTCGAAGGACGTCGACCTCGACGATCCGAACGTCGACATCGAAACCTGCGTCGATGCACTGGCTCCCGCAATGGAGATCATCGACTCGCGCTATCGCGACTTCCGCTTCACCTACACCGACGTCGTCGCTGACAACACCAGCGCTGCCGGGTATGTGATCGGGCGGTGGCTGCCGCTACAGAACGTCGAAGACCGTTCCGTACGTATGGAGGTCGGCGGCGAGACGGTAGTCGGTTCCACGTCGGCCATTCTCGGCGATCCGGCGCGCGCTTTGCATGCACTGCTCGACATCGCCCGCCGACGCCGAATTCCGTTGCGCGCCGGTCAGGTAATTCTGGCCGGTGCCGCCACAGCAGCTGTGCGACTCGACGAGGGCGTCGCACAGTGCACGATCGACGGACTCGGAACCGTCACGGTGAAAGGTGTGAAGCGATGAGTGGGGCGCAGGTCATCGAGAAGCTGGCGAAGCCGCGCGGAAAGTTCCCCCACGTCAAGGTGGTCGGCGATTTCGTCTATGTCTCCGGGACCAGTTCGCGTCGACCCGACAACACGTTTGTCGGCGTCGAGGTCGACGAGATGGGGACGACGGCGCTCGACATTCGGGCGCAGACGCGTGCCGTCATCGAAAACATCGCGGCAATCCTCGCCGAAGTGGGTGGAGAACTCAGTGATCTAGTTCAGGTCACCTCCTACCTGGTGTCCATGAACGACTTCGGTGGATACAACGAGGTGTACGCCGAACTGTTCGACGAAAACGGTCCGACGAGAACGACTGTGGCTGTTCACCAACTGCCCCACCCGCATCTGCTCATCGAAATTTCCGGCGTGGCGTACGTGCCCGCCTCCAAGCGCTCAGCGTCCGAAGATACGGAGAATGCATCATGACCACGATTCCTCCCGTCATCGACTTCAAGAAGTGGATCGACGACAACCGCCACCTGCTGCAGCCGCCTGTCAACAATCAGACGATGGCGCTCGGAGACGACTTCATCGTGCAGGTCGTCGGCGGACCGAACCAGCGGACCGACTACCACCTCGATCCGTACGAGGAGTGGTTCTACCAGCTCGAAGGCGACATCCACGTCAACGTCATGACCGAGGACGGTCCTCAGCGTGTCGACATTCGTGAGGGCGAAACCTGGTTGCTGCCGGGAGACATTCCGCATTCGCCGCAGCGTCCCACTGCGGGCTCCATCGGCCTGGTCATCGAACGCGTCCGCAAGGAAGGCACGCTCGAGAAGTTCCAGTGGTACTGCCTCGAATGCGATCACAAGATTCACGAGGTCGAACTTCAGGTGCGCGACATCGTGGCCGACCTTCCGCCGGTGTTCGTCAAGTTCTACGAGAGCGAAGAAGCCCGCACGTGTGACAAGTGCGGCACGCTCCATCCCGGCAAGGGCTGAGTGATGAGCAACCTGATCGACATCCACACCCACTACGTGCCCAACGGGTGGCCGGACCTGACCGACGACGCGGGGCCGCAAGCGCCGTGGCTGAAGGTCGAGTCGGAGACCGAAGCCATGATCATGATGGGCACCAAGGAGTTCCGCCGCATCCAGTCCGATGCCTGGGACGCCGAGGTGCGGCTTCGGGACATGGATGCCGACGGCGTGCACACGCAGGTCGTCTCGCCGACGCCGGCATTCTTCAATTACGGCCGAAGCGGCGAGCAGGCAAGTCGCATCGCACGGATCTTCAACGACCTCGCGCTCGAGATCGTGGAGCCGGCGAAGGATCGGTTGATTCCGTTCTGCCAGGTGCCTCTGCAAGACACCGACGCAGCGTGCCGTGAGCTCGAGCGGTGCATCGCGAACGGGCACCGCGGTGTCGAGATCGGCAATCATGTGGGCGATCTGGACCTCGACAGCGAGGGCGTGGTGACGTTTCTCCAGCACTGTGCGTCGCTTGACGTGCCGGTGTTCGTGCACCCGTGGGACATGGCCAACTCTCCGCGCCTCGATCGCTGGATGGCGCAGTGGCTCACCGCGATGCCGGCCGAAACGCATCTGTCGATACTCGCGCTGATTCTCGGTGGGGTGTTCGACAAGATCGACGATCGTCTCAAGATCGGATTTGCGCACGGTGGTGGATCTTTCGCGTTCTGGTTGGGCCGGATGGAAAACGCCTGGCACGGCCGCAACGACATCATCGGTACGTCGGAGTTCCCGCCTTCGCATTACCTGGGTAGGTTCTACGTGGATTCCGTCGTCTTCGACGAGCGCGCACTGCGACTGCTGGTGGACACGGTGGGGGTGGACCGTGTGATGGTGGGTAGTGATTACCCGTACCCCTTGGGGGAGCGTCCGGTCGGTGAGGTGGTTCGCAAGAGTGAGTTCTTGGACGATACTGCGCGCCAACTGATTTCGCGGGGGAATGCCGAACGCTTCCTGGGTCTCGTCTGAGACCCCGGCTATACCCTTTCCGGTATGGCGGACGGTGAATTCGGCATTTGTGAGTCATGTCTCGAGCGAGCACAATTCCAAACACAACGATCGACGACGCTCGTGATGCCGACAATCCCGAAGACGGGGTCGGTGACTACAGATTTCATCGTCCGCCTGCCCCATCCAATCGATAGGTTCCGCGATGTCAGACAAGATATCCAACAGCACAACGAGTGACGGAAAGCCGTTGCCGGAGAAAGCTGCCCGTAGCCGAGTTGCCATGGCAACTCTGGCCGGCACAACTCTCGAATGGTACGACTTCTTCCTCTACGGCACAGCCGCCGCGCTGATCTTCAACAAACAATTCTTTCCGAGCCTTAGCCCCACGGCCGGCACGCTGGCTGCCTTCAGCACCTTCGCCGTCGGATTCATCGCGCGGCCGGTAGGTGGGCTCGTGTTCGGGCACTTCGGTGACCGGATCGGGCGCAAGGCCACACTCGTGGTCTCCCTGGTGATGATGGGCGTCGGGTCCACACTCATCGGCCTCATCCCGAACTACGACTCCATCGGATTCTGGGCGCCTGTCCTCCTGGTGGCCATGCGCGTTGTTCAGGGCATCGGTCTGGGCGGTGAAGGCGCCGGCGCGACACTCATGTCGATGGAGCACGCGCCGGCAGGGCAGAAGAATCGTTATGCAGGTTTCCCGCAGATGGGCACACCCGCCGGACTGGTTCTCGCCAACGGCATCTTCCTGACGACCAACGCCGTGATGTCGGACTCGGCATTCGCTTCGTGGGGTTGGCGAATCCCGTTCCTGCTCAGCTTCGTTCTGGTGGCGATCGGTCTGGTGATTCGCCTGCGCGTCACCGAGTCGCCGTCATTCGCCGGGATCATGGAGAAGGGCGAAATAGTCCGCTTCCCGCTGCGCGAGTCGCTCAAGGTCGGCTTCCCCCGGTTGTCTCTCACGCTTGCCGCGTGCTTGGCGAACTCCGCCGTGGCGTACGCCTTCATGGTGTTCACCCTGTCGTACGGAACTCAACATCTGGGCTACGACAAGCAATTCCTGGTGCTCAGCGTGACCGCGGCAGCAGTCCTGTGGTTCCTTTCCATCCCGTTCTGGACCAAGATCGCTGACAAGTACGGTCGTCGACACATGTTCATCGGCGGATCAGCCGCAATCCTGTTGTGGTGCATCGTGTTCTTCCCGCTACTGAACACCGAGAACAAAGTGATCGCTGTCATCGCGTTCCTGGGTATGGGTCTGATCGTGCCGGTCACCCACTGCGTTCAGGGCAGCATCATCGCCGATACCTTCCCGGCCAAGGTCCGCTACTCCGGTTCGTCTCTGATCCTTCAGAGTGGTGCGATTCTCGGCGGTGGACTGGCGCCGATGATCGCCACCGCACTGCTGGACGCCACCGGGTCTTCGGTAGGCGTCACCTGGTACCTCGCCTCGATATGCACAATCAGCCTGGTCGGCGCCATCGCACTGTTCAAGATTGTCCCCGATTCGTCGCGGGGCTTGGAGCACGAGGAGATTCGCGTCTCCGAAAACGCCTGAGTACTGGATTGATCCGACATCGGCCCGTTCCCCCCTCGCGGGGAACGGGCCGATCGGCGTTTCACGGTCGCATGAGCTCAGCTGCAAAGGACTCCAGCGTCGCGATCAGGGCCTGTGCGGACGGGCTCGACGTGCGAGTCGCCGAGGAAGTGATGCCGACGCTGTGCCCGATCGGATCGAGTGTGATGGACAGGGTGGTCAAGCGCGCGTCGTCGCGGGGGATGAGGCTCGGTAGGACCGCGATCATGTCGGTCTCGACCAGCAGCTGGCGCACGGTGAGGAAAGAGGTTGCCTCGACGCGGTTTTCGGGCAACGGCAGGCTGTTGCGGGCGAAGAACTCCTCGAGCTCGCGGCGGAGCACTGTCTCGACCCCGGGAAGGATCCAGGGGAAGCCGCGTAGTTCTTCGAGTTGGACGTCCTCGCGGTGAGCGAGCGGGTGATCCACGCGGGTGACGAGTTCGACGGACTCCGCGTAGAGGTTCCGTCTTATCGCGGTGTCATCGGTAGGTGAGGTGAGCCGGCCGACGATCAGATCGATTCGGCCCGCTTCCAGATCGGTGAGCAACTGTTCGGGCGTACCTTCGCGCACGATGACGGTGAGCAGCGGGTGGTGAACCTTCAGGCGCGCGATAGCGCCGGGAAGCAGCACGTTGGATCCGGCGAGATGTGTTCCCACGATGACGGTTCCGCGATTGGCGTCGGCAAGTTCGACGACGTGCCGCCCGGCTTCGGTCAGCTGCGCGATCACGGCCCGCGCATGAGTTGTGAAGGCCTCGCCGAAAATGGTCGGGGTGATTCCGCGTGGGCCGCGGTCGAAGAGCGAGACACCGAGAATGGACTCGATGTCGTGCAGACTGCGGGTCGCGACGGGTTGTGTGATGTGAAGTGCGGCAGCGGCGCCGACCACGCTGCCCTGACGGCTCAATGCGTCGACGAGCAGGAGATGGCGGAGTTTTAGTCGCCCGTCGAGGAGCTTGGGCATGTCCATGGAGCAATCCTAGACGGGATTGCCGCGAGTGGGTAGGCGCCCGAAGTTGCTCAGAAGAAGGTGATTCCGATCGGTTGGGCCGAGGTGTACTTCTCCCAGGTTTCGCTGCTGTCCGGACTTCCCGTGTGCGCAAACGACGTCCAGTGCCGGCGTATCCGACGGCCCAGTGCGTCGATGTTCTGCCAGTCGCTGCTGCCCAGCATCGGTGAGCTCTTCCAGGACTGGTCGGTTCCCAACACGAAGGGTAGTTCGATGCAGTGAGTGGCTCCGAAGACGTCGTCCGTCGGTGCCCAGTCGAAGCGATACGTGTACACCGACGCGCCGGCCGCTGTGAAGGCGTCGGCCAGCTCCATCGCAGGTTCGGCAAACATGTTCTGTGTCAGTGCCTTTTCGGCGACGCGTTCGGGATCGGGTACTCCCGCTACGTCGCGCACGAAAGCGGATCCCTCGTCGCGGGTGTATCCCACGATGACGTCCGGCGCTGTTTCGAAAGTTCGGATCACCGGATCCAGTTCGGAAATCGGTGCGAAGGGCGGTTGCACGACATTGGGGGACCGCCAGCTGAACTCGATTGCGGTGCTGCGGAATGCGTCGAGAATGCGGGAGAGTGGCGCGGTCCGAGGATCTCCGTCGAGCAGTCGGGCAAATGTTTCACCGTTCTCGATCGCGGCAGCCTGCGTGAAGTTGAGGTCCGGCCGTGGAGTGCTCTGCAGAATTGCTCGATGGAACAGAGTTCGAGAGTTGTTACTGCTCAACAGATTCACAATCGAATGAGCGCCGGCCGACTGCCCGAACACGGTGACCGAGTCTGGGTCGCCGCCGAATGCCTCGATGTTCTCGCGCACCCACTCGAGCGCTGCGATCTGATCGTGGACCCCGAGATTGCCTTCGCTGACGCCGTCGAGGAGGAGGTATCCGAGCACGCCGACGCGGTAGTTGACCGACACCACGACGACGTCGCCCTCGGCTGACAAAGCGCCGCCGTCGTACCAGGGGAGGGAGCCGCCGCCACTGGAGTAACCGCCACCGTGAAGCCAGACCATCACCGGGCGATGACCGGTCAGCGACGGGGTTGTGACGGTGACGGTGAAGCTGTCCTCGCTCTGCTCCGGTTCGGGGAGCGGTGGCCCCATGATGCGCTCGAGCCGTGAAGGTGGTTGGGGGAAGACCGTTCCAAGCGCTGTGGCGTCGAAAACGTCGGAGAACGGTCCCGCCGGCCGCGGCTTCTCGAAGCGCGCTGCGCGGGCGTAGGGGATCGCACCGAAGTAGTAGGAACCGTCACGCTTTAGGCCGCGGATCTTCCCCGAAGCTGTGGATGCGATCACCGTCTCGGACGAGGGCATGGGTTCCTTTCCTCTTGTGCATACCTTTTCGAGCATGCCAGGTGCATGCCGCGGCACAAATGCCTTTGTGGTCGTGCGGTATGCGTTACGGCGTGAGTGCCTGTACCAGTCGATCTTCGAGTCGCGTCGTCACTCGGCTGTATACGGCACCGTCGTCCAGGGCTCGGGACATCACTATTGCGCCTTGGATTCCGGCCACGGCTTCTTCGGCGAGTCCGGTGGAATCTTCGGCGCCGACGAGTGCCGCCTCGAGCGCCGCGGTCCATTCGTCGAAGTAGGTTCGCACTTTGGCCCCGAAGCGGTTTCGCTCTTCACCGAGTGCAAATGCGCCGAACAAGCAAATGCGTTGCCCTGACCGAAAGTAGTCGGCGACGGTAGCGAACATGCTCTCGATGCGCTGCTGCGGTGGAACCGACTCTGCTCGAAGCGGTTCGAAGACTTCGGTGCGAAACCATCCGTCGACCTCGTCGAGTACGGCCTCGGCCATCTCTTCCTTCCCTCGCGGAAAGAAGTTGTAGAGACTGCCTTTGCCCAAACCGGTGTGTTCGGTGATGACGGCCAGGCTTGCTCCGTCGAACCCGTAGGTTCGAAACACGTTCGCGAGAGCGGGGATCGTGTCCGAGCGTTCAGCTACCTGTCTGGCCATGGATTCATCCTTTCATCACAGACCCAACTCGCTCAGGCCCGGATGATCGTGCGGGCGTGGTCCGGTCGAATCCCAGAAGAACTTTCGCTCGGACTCCGCGATGGGGACGTCGTTGATGCTGGCATGACGGTGATGCATGAGGCCGTCCGCGTCGAATTCCCAGTTCTCGTTGCCGTAGGAGCGGAACCACTGCCCGTCGTGATCGTGCCACTCGTACGCGAATCGCACGGCGATGCGGTCGTCGCCGTGTGCCCACAACTCTTTGATCAACCGGTAGTCCAGCTCGCGGGTCCACTTCTCGGTCAGAAGTTCGACGATTTCGGATCGGCCGGTGACGAACGTCGACCGATTGCGCCACCAACTGTCCGGCGTGTAGGCCAGCGACACCTTGTGCGGATCGCGTGAGTTCCATCCGTCCTCGGCGAGGCGGACCTTCTGGACGGCGGTTTCGTGGGTGAAGGGCGGAATCGGTGCTCGGACGGTCATTGCGTGGCCTCTCGATCGGACGTGTACCTATCGGTACACACTTTACCGATAGGTACAACAAGAGTCCAGGGAATGACTTCGGCCGCCCCCACCGAAGTGGGAGCGGCCGAAAGAGTCGAGAAGGAAGAAACTAGCGGGCGCGACGAGCCAGACGCTCGGAATCCGAGATCAGAACGCTCTTGCCTTCGAGGCGCAGCCATCCGCGGTGTGCGAAATCGGCGAGCGCCTTGTTGACGGTCTCGCGGGAAGCGCCGACGAGCTGGGCGATCTCTTCCTGCGTGAGGTCGTGAGTGACGCGCAGGGCGCCACCTTCCTGAGTGCCGAAGCGCTGCGCGAGCTGCAGGAGCGCCTTGGCCACACGGCCGGGAACGTCCGTGAAGATCAGGTCGGCCAGGGTGTTGTTGGTACGACGCAGTCGGCGGGCGAGAACGCGCAGCAGCTGCTCGGCGATCTCGGGGCGCTGCTGGATCCATGCCTTGAGAGCGTCGCGGTCCATGCTCACGGCGCGAACCTCGGTGACGGTCGTAGCCGTCGAGGTGCGGGGGCCGGGGTCGAAGATGGACAGTTCGCCGAACATGTCGGACGGGCCCATGATCGTCAGTAGGTTCTCGCGACCGTCGGGTGAGCGTCGACCGATCTTCACCTTGCCGGACACGATGATGTACAGGCGGTCACCGGGTTCACCTTCGTTGAAGATGACATGTCCACGGGGGAAGTCGACGGGCTGCAGCTGCTTTGTCAGCGCCGCTACCGCTGAGGGCTCGACTCCTTGGAAGATGCCGGCTCTTGCCAGGACGTCGTCCACGTGCGCTCCTTGTTGGGATTTGTTCGTTTGTGGTGTCATTTTTGCGCTAACTATCTTTGTACCCGCGCTGCGCACAAACCGTCGTACACAGGCTCAGCCCTCATGAGTGAGACACTGTGTCCAATGCAATCTGTGTTCAATGCAACAGGTACGGCATCGAAGTCTACGTCCCGATAGCTCGCGACGAGTGATTGATGCCACGTAAGAGCCGAAAATTCTTCCGGAATCCGCTGCGGTGACTACTTTGTATGGCCGTCAACTTGCCCGTTGTGTCCGGATTTCGCCCAGGCTGGCGCTCTCGGGAGCCTCCGACTGGCGGCCCTTCCGCTTCCGGTGGAAGCGAGCGAACGCATGGGGAAACCCATCGCTTGCCAGGCGGGCGACGTCGTCGTGACTTGCCTGATCGAGGAAGTCTTCTACTTCGTGCTCTTGAACCGAGAGCCGACGCAATCGCCCTTCGACTCGTTCCATCGCCAGGGCAAAGAGCATCAGCAGTAGCGGAAAGAGAATTACTGCGAGTCCTTGCATAGGGGGAAGTAAACACGTCGAAGGTCTCAGAATCGACACGACGGAGTCTCCACTCATGTCGTATCCGTACAGTTGTCTGAGTGCAGACCACCCCGACAGGCAGTTCAGAGCAGCGGAAGAAACCGCGTTCGGGGGGTGCGCGGAAGGAAGAATCACACCTCGGATTGGTACGCCGGGCGCGTCGGATGAATCGCGAGCTCGCTGTGGCTTTCCCGCACGTGTATTGCGAACTCGACTTCACGACTCCGTTGGAACTGGCAGTGGCGACAATCCTGTCGGCGCAATGCACTGACGTCCGCGTCAACATGGTCACGCCGGCGCTCTTCGCCCGCTATCCCGACGCGAAGGCATACGCGGAAGCCGATCGGACCGAACTAGAGGAGTACATCCGCTCCACCGGCTTCTACCGGAACAAGACGACGTCGTTGATCGGCCTCGGTCAGGCGCTACTCGAACGCCACGACGGTCAGGTCCCGAACAAGCTCGAAGATCTGGTGAAACTCCCAGGCATCGGACGCAAGACCGCGAACGTCGTGCTGGGCAATGCCTTCGACATCCCGGGAATCACCGTCGACACCCACTTCGGTCGGCTCGTGCGCCGGTGGAAGTGGACCGAGGAAGAAGATGCCGTCAAGGTGGAACACGCCGTCGGGGCACTGATCGAACGTAAGGAATGGACACTGCTCTCGCACCGCGTGATCTTTCACGGCCGCCGGGTCTGCCACGCGCGCAAGCCCGCGTGCGGGGTGTGCGTTCTGGCCAAGGACTGCCCGTCGTACGGACTCGGCCCGACCGACAAAACCGAGGCCGCGGCCCTGGTGAAAGGCCCCGAGACCGACCATCTGCTCGCCCTGGCAGGGTTGTGATCGCCGATGACAAGTGCTGGAAGATGGTCTCTCGCTGCGCTCGTGGTCGTCGCGGCTCTCGTCGTGGCGATCTGGCCGCGCGGGGGAGACGACACGACGCCCACGTCCACGGGTCCGTCGTCGTCCGCGTATCAGCCGCCGACGTTCACTCCGTCGTCGGAATCGCTCGATCAACTCCGTAGCCAGGCCTCACTGGCTCCCTGTCCGACTCCGACGGGCGAAGCTCCGGCCGGCTCGGCTCTGGCCGGAATCACCCTCGACTGCGTGTCAGACGGTCGGCCCGTCGACCTTGCCGCAGCGGTCGGCGGAAAACCGACTCTGCTCAACTTGTGGGCGTACTGGTGCGCGCCATGCGCCGAAGAGCTTCCGTACCTTCAGGAATTCGCGGAGCGCGCCGAGGGCAGCATCAACGTTTTGACGGTGCATTCGGATCCGAATCAGGAGAACGCTTTGACGCGACTCATCGACTACTCGGTGCGTTTACCCGGCGTCCAGGACGGTGACGGCAAGGTACGGATCGCAGTGGGCGCACCGCCGGTGCTGCCGGTGTCGGTGCTCGTGCGCGCGGATGGAACAGTCGCCAAGGTCTTGCCTCAACCTTTCCGCAGTGCGGACGAAATCGCCGCCGCTGCGGCGCAATATCTGGGAGTCGTCGTATGAGCACACCGGTTCCCGAGTGGTTGCGCGCTGTTGCCAGCACCGAGCCCACCGATCCACACCGGATCAACCCCGTCCTCGAGCGTCGCGCGCCGCGCGGGACCGTGACGCGTCCGGCCGCGGTGCTCGTGCTCTTCGGCGGACCGCGTGAGGCAGACCCTCTCGCCGTCGGCGGCTTGCCGGAGGGCGCAGACGTGTTGCTGACCCAACGGGCGTCGACGATGCGTCAGCACAGCGGACAGGTCGCATTCCCGGGCGGCGCCGCCGATCCGGGCGACGACGGCCCCATCGGCACCGCGTTGCGTGAAGCGCAGGAGGAAACCGGGCTTGATCCGAGCGGAGTTCAGCCGCTCACCGTGCTGCCGGAGATCTTCATCCCGCCGTCGGGTTTCGACGTGACGCCGGTGCTCGGCTACTGGGAGCAGCCGACGACGGTGGGGATTCAGGACGAGGGCGAGGTCGGACGGGTGGCCAGGGTGCCGCTGCGCACGTTGCTCGACCCCGACAACCGGTTTCAGGTTCGCCATCCCCTCGGATACCAGGGCCCGGCGTTCCGCGCCGACGGCATGCTGGTCTGGGGGTTCACAGCAGGAATCCTCGCGGCGCTGTTCACGGTGTCGGGCTGGGAGATTCCGTGGAACTACGAGGACGTGAGAGACCTGGACACAGCGCTGTCCGAGTTCGGTGAAGGTGTCGAGGATTCGGCGGTGCCGCGATGACAGGTTCTCGTTGGGTGGACATCGCCATCGTTCTGGTCGCCCTCATCGCGGCCACGTCCGGATGGCGTCAGGGTGCGGTGGCGTCGGCGTTGGCGTTTGTCGGCGTGATCCTCGGTGCCGTCGCCGGAATTCTGTTGGCGCCACACCTGCTCGTGCACGTCACCGAAGGCAAGCTGCGCATCCTCGCGGGCATCTCGCTGATCGTGGTGTTGGTCATCATCGGCGAAGTCGCCGGCATGGTGCTCGGACGCGCGGCGCGCAGCGGAATGCACAGTCCGACGGCGCGATCCGTCGACAGCGTCATCGGTGCGGGTCTACAGGCGGTGGCCGTCGTGGTCGCGGCGTGGTTGCTCGCGATTCCGCTCACTTCTTCGTCGCAGCCGAATATTGCCGCCGCTGTTCGTGGTTCGGATGTTCTCGCCAGCGTGGACGAACTGGCGCCGCAGTGGCTGCGCCGCATCCCGACGGAGTTTTCGGCGTTGCTCGACACCTCCGGCCTGCCGGACGTCATCGGCCCGTTCGGGCGTACGCCCATCACCGAGGTCGAAGCACCCGACGCGAGCGTTCTGGCCAGTCCGTTGGCGGCGCAGTTGCGTCCGAGTGTTCTACGCATCAACGGCGTCGCACCGAGTTGCCAGCGCGCGCTCGAGGGATCCGGATTCATCGTCGCTCCCGAACGCGTCATGACCAACGCACACGTGGTTGCCGGAACCGAGAGCATCACGGTGGACACCATGGAGGGCGCGCTGCCCGCGCAGGTGGTTCTCTTCGACTCCGCCGTCGACATCGCGATTCTGGCGGTTCCCGGACTGGACGCACCGGTGCTGCCGTTTGCTCCGGAGCAGGCTCAGACCGGCGACAACGCGTTGGTGCTCGGTTACCCCGGCGGCGGTCCGTACACGGCCAGCGCAGCCCGCGTTCGTGAGGTCCTGAACCTGAACGGACCGGACATCTACAAGGCCGGAACCACTCAACGTGAGGTCTACACCGTCCGCGGATCCATCAGGCAGGGCAACTCTGGTGGGCCGATGGTCGACGATCAGGGGCGCGTCCTCGGCGTCGTGTTCGGTGCTGCCGTCGACGACAGCGACACCGGATTCGTCCTCACCGCCCAGGAAGTATCGCGCCAGTTGAACGCGGCTGCCTCGGCGTCGACCCCGGTGCCGACAGGCGCCTGCATTCTGTAGCGGTCACTTCTCCGTAAGGAGGAAGTCCTCGAGTTCGCGGTTGACGCGCTCGGGGGCTTCCTGGTGCGCGTAGTGACCAACTCCGGCAATGGTGCGTAGTTTCTCGCCGGGAGCCCAATGCTTGTCGCGCCGCACGGTACGGGTGAGCACGTACGGGTCGAGTTCGCCGTGAATCTGGACGATCGGAATGCGAAGAACCTGATCCATCAAACGCATGAAGCGACGACCCTCGGGCCGGAGCTGGCTGCGGAAGGCCCAGCGCTGGTACTCCAGCGTGGAATGCGCGACGCCCGGGATCCGGATCGCGGCCCGCATCTTGGTCATCACGTCCGCGAACTCGGGTTGCTGCGGCCAGGTGGGGCCGGACCGCGAGCGAACCAGACGCTCCACCTCGGCGCCGTTGTCGGCCGTCAACCGACGTTCCGGGCGTAGCGGTACCTGATAGGCCAGGAATGAGGGCAAAAGCGCGCGGCGCTGATATGGGTCGCGCACGACTGCTTTCTTGAGTGCCATCGGGTGTGGTGACGAGATCAACGCGATCGACCGCACCAGGCGTGGATGCAGGAGCGCGGTCGCCCAGCACACCAACCCGCCGTCGGCATGACCGATCAGCGTGGCCTTGCCGTAACCCATCGCACGAATGAGACCGGCTACGTCACCGGCGAGCGTCCAACCGTCGTAGCCGCGAGGGGGTTTGTCGGAATCGCCGTACCCACGAAGATCCATGGCGACGACGCGGAATCCCTGCTCCGACAGTGCCGTCAACTGATGGCGCCAGGACCACCAGAAATCGGCGAATCCGTGCAACAGGACCACCAACGGAGCATCCGGCTCCGCGTCGCCTACCTCGACGACGTGAAACCGGATGCCGTTGGCGTGAATGTCCCGGTGAATCCAGGGGCCGTCGAACCTGACGGTGGATGGATCTGGGGCTGCCACTTTCGATCAGACTCGCTACCGGCGCGCGTTGAAATCGACAGACGGCTTTGCGTCGTCATGGCTGCCGGGAAGGACGTTCTTGGCCTGCTTGAGCGATTCGATCGTCTTCTCCGGAGCCCTCAGCTTGCGCACACGCAGATAACCGAGCAGCGCCAGAATCGCGGTGGTCACCACCATGATCAGGAAGACGATGAGGAACGCCAGCCAGCGCGGCACCCAGGTATCGAGCATCTCGGCCAGGAAGAAAAAGAAGAAGAACGAGCTGAACAGCAGAACCGTGAAGGCCAGGATGAAGAAGACACTGCCCTGCAGACCCTTCTTGACCTCGCCCGTGACCTCGGCCTTGGCAAGTTCAACCTCGGCGCGCACGAGGGTGGAGACCTGTGCGGTCGCGTCCTTGACGAGGGCCCCGATGGTGGCCTCACCCGGCGTGCGGGCGTCCACATCGGTGAGAGGGATGGACGAGACCGTGTTCGGTACTCCATCTCCGGTGAAGCGCTGGCTCTCTCCGTTGGTCAAGCTCACTTGTCGACCTCTCCAGGTAGTTCTCTCGCGTCCGTGGCAATGGCGGTGGAAGCGTCGTCTCGAGCCGCATGAACTCGTCCACGTCGCCACAGCAGCGCTGATCCGATCAGCGATGCCACCAACGATGTCACGAGAACTGCGGCCTTCGCTATCTCGGCCTCGCTGCCATCGCCGACCCCGTCCAATGCGAGGTCTGCTACAAGCAGGCTAACGGTGAACCCGATGCCACCGAGAACTGAGAGGGCAAACATGTCTCTCAATTCCAGTGTCTTGGGCTTGGTGGCTATGCCCAATTTGATCGCGAGCAGGGAAATTCCGAAGATTCCGACGGTCTTTCCGACCAGAAGGCCGACGACAACCGATTGCCCGACGGGGTCGGTGAAAATGTCGCCGAGTACCGCGGCGTTGATCGGAACACCGGAGGCGAACAGTGCGAAGACGGGGACGCAGAAGCCTGCGGAGTACGGCTGAATGCGGTGCTCGAGGCGGCTGCCCGGCGCGTACTCCTCGTCCGGATCGCGCCTGACACGGGTGAGTAGGCCGAGCGCGACGCCCGCGAGTGTGGCGTGTATCCCCGCTTCGTGCATCGCGTACCAGGTCAGTAGTGCCAGCGGGACGTAGAGGAACGGCGTCGTGATGCGCTTGTGCTGGGCGTAGGCGTAGACAGCGAGGGCTGCGGCCGCGGTCAGCAGCCACAACATCGCGAGGGAGCCGGTGAACAGTACGGCGATGAGGATGATGGCGAGCAGATCGTCGACGACGGCCAGGCTGAGCAGGAAGACTCGGGCGCTTGCGGGGATCTTCGATCCGGTGAGAGCGAGCACGCCGAGGGCAAAAGCGATGTCCGTCGCGACGGGAATGGCCCAGCCCTTGTCCATACCTGGAGTGCCGAAGCCGATGGACGCCGCGATGATCGCGGGGACCAGGACGCCGCCGCACGCCGCGATGATCGGGAGCATCGCGGCTTTGCGGTCCGCGAGCTCGCCGACCACCAGTTCGCGTTTGAGTTCGAGGCCGGCGACGAAGAAGAAGACGGCAAGCAGTCCGTCTTGCGCCCAGGTGCCAAGGCTGAGGTCCAGATGGAGTGCAGACGGGCCGATCTGGAAGTCGCGCAGTGCGATGTAGCTCTCACCGAAAGGTGAGTTCACCCAGATCAGAGCGATGGCAGCGGCGATGAGCAGTATCGATCCGCCCACCGTTTCGGTGCGGAGATAGCGGGACAGTTCGGAACGCAAAGTGGAGATCACGCGTGGGGACGACCTTTGTTCGTGCACCCGAGTTCGGATGCAACAGACATGAACGTGATCGACGTTGTAAAGCATCGAATGCACGTGCCGACCAGACTTCCCGGCTCACCTTTACGGGATTTTATCGCGGATTGCTCGCTGAGCCGAATTAGCGAACCGAATTTGCGCCGGAAAACCCCGCGGGTGTTCAATTCCTACTGATTGGGACACCATCCCACCAATTGGACAATTTTCGTATAACGGCGCAGGAGCATGTTTTGAGCACGTCAGTCAGTGAGAACCCACCCAAGCCGGAGGGCGGCGACGCAGATACCGTCGCCGGAGTGCCGCGCAGCCGAATCGTGGTTGCCAGCATGGTGGGTACGTCCATCGAGTTCTACGACTTCTACATCTATGCAACAGCGGCAGTATCGGTGTTCCCGCACCTGTTCTTCCCGAAGGGCAACGACACCACCGCGCTTCTCGCGTCGTTGGCGACGTTCGGACTCGCGTTTGTCGCCCGTCCCCTCGGCTCGATTCTCTTCGGACACTTCGGTGACCGCGTCGGACGCAAGGCAACTCTGGTCGGCTCGCTGCTGACGATGGGCATCGCGACCTTCCTCATCGGACTGCTGCCCACTTATCACCAGATCGGTCTACTGGCCCCGGCGCTGTTGGCGCTCATGCGTTTCTGCCAGGGCCTCGGACTCGGCGGCGAATGGTCTGGCGCGGCTCTGCTCGCGACCGAGACGGCCAAGGAAGGCAAGCGGGCCTGGGCGGCGATGTGGCCGCAGCTCGGTGCACCCATCGGCTTCTTCATGGCCAACGGACTGTTCCTGATCATCACGCTGTTCATGAACCACGACAATTCCAGCCCGGACCTCGAAGGTGCCTTCCTGAGCTGGGGATGGCGAATTCCGTTCCTGCTCAGCGCAATCATGGTGATGATCGGCCTGTACGTCAGGCTCAAGCTCGAAGAGACCCCGGTGTTCGCGCGTGCAGTCGAGCGCGGCGAGAAGGTCAAGACCCCGGTCGCCGAGGTATTCAAGACCAGCTGGCGTCAGCTCATCATCGGTACGTTCGTGATGCTCGCGACGTACACGCTCTTCTACATCATGACCACCTGGGTACTCAGCCACGGAACCGGCAAGACGGCGGCCGACGGCGGAACTGGCGCCGGCTTCAAGTACACCGATTTCCTTGTCCTGCAGCTCATCGCAGTCGTGTTCTTCGCTGCCGCCGTGCCGGTCTCGGGTTGGCTTGCGGACCGTTACGGGCGTCGTATCACACTGCTGATCATCACCGGCCTGATCATGGTGTTCGGCTTGACCTTCGGCGTGTTCCTCGAACCGGACGGAATGAACGACGGTCGTATGTTGGCGTTCCTCATCGTGGGCATGCTGCTCATGGGCCTGACCTTCGGACCGATGAGTGCCGTTCTCCCGGAACTCTTCCCGACCAACGTCCGCTACACGGGCTCGGGAATCGCGTACAACACCGCCAGCATTCTGGGCGCTGCGGTGGCGCCGTTCATCGCCGTCTACCTCGCGAAGAACTACGGCGTCGGCTGGGTCGGCATCTACCTCCTCGTAGCTGCGACGCTGACTTTTGTTGCGCTGCTGGTCATGCGCGAGACAAAGGGTGAGTCGCTAGACGATGTAGGGGCATGACCCTGCTGTGCGCCTTTATTAACCCCCGGCGGTTAATAAAGGCGCACAGCAGTTGTCAGGGAAGCTGAGCAGGCAGGACGTGCTCACCGGTCTTGTCGGTGCTCAAGGCCAACGAACTGATGTACTGCTTCTCGCCGTTCGGACCGGGAACGTTCGACGCGAGCATGTCGGGTCGCTCGAACTCGATGCCGCTGACGCAGCACAGAAGCGTTTCGCCGGAGGGGTTCCCGTACTCGTCGAACATCGGCAGGTCGATGCCGTCGTCGGTGCGCCGCAGGTAGTACTTGCCCTTGGTGGCGACGGCGAGGACCGGCGGCATCACCAGTGCGATGACGATCGCGACGATCGGGGAGAACGGCTTGATCGCCGAACCGAAAGCACCGAAGAACACCAGGATCGAAATACCCGCGGCCAGCAGCATCGACACGAAGCCGACGGGGTTGACGTCGTAGAGCATTCCGCGTCGGAACTCGGGGACCTTCGGGGAGAGCTTCAACCAGTACTTGTTGATCGCGATGTCGGAGGCGACGACCACGACCCAGGCGATACCGCAGTTGGCGTAGAAGCCCAGGATCGTGTTGAGGAAGTCGAACATGTTGGCTTCCATCAAGATCAGTGCGATCGCCAGGTTGACCAGAACGAAGATCATGCGTCCCGGGTAGGTCTTGGTGACGCGAGTGTACGAGTTGGTCCAGGCCAGTGAGCCGGAGTACGCGTTGGTGACGTTGATCTTGATCTGGCTGATGACCACGAGGATCACGGCAAGGGTCATGGCCAGCCAGTGCGGCATCATGTCCTGGTAGATCTCGAGAAACTGGTGCACGGGCTGGTTGGCGATCGAAGATCCGTCGACGACGTTCGCGATGATGTACACGGCGAGGAACAGTCCGACGATCTGCTTGAACGCGCCGAAGATGACCCAGCCGGGCCCCGCGAGAATTACTGCAGCCCACCAACGACGGGTGTTCTCCGGCGTCTTGGGCGGCATGAAGCGTAGGTAGTCGATCTGCTCGGCGATCTGTGCGATCAGCGACAGGCAGACACCCGCGGCCAGCATCACCGATCCGAAGTTGACGCCCTTGCCGTTTGCGCCGTCCTCACCGCCGAAGGCGAAGAACGCGCTCACCGAATCTGGGTGCTTGAACAGCAGATACAGGAACGGCAGCACCATCATGACGAGCCACAGAGGCGTCGTCCACACTTGGAGCTTTGCCAGAGCCTTCATTCCGTAGATGACCAGTGGAATGACCATCAGGGTCGAGACCGCGTATCCGATCGAGAGTGGGATCCCGAGCCCCAGTTTCAAACCCTGGGCCATGATGGAACCTTCGAGCGCGAAGAAGATGAAGGTGAACGTCGCAAAGATGACGTTGGTGACCACCGAGCCGTAGTAGCCGAAACCACTTCCGCGCGTGATCAAATCGAGGTCGATGTTGTATCGCGCGGCGTAGTAGGCGAGTGGGAAGCCGGTGGCCATGATGACGACGGCAAACACGGCGATGCCCAGCAATGCGTTACCGGTGCCGTACGAGATGCCGATGTTGGCGCCGATCGAGAAGTCTGCGAGATACGCGATTCCGCCGAGCGCGGAGGTCGCGACGACGCCGGTTCCCCATTTGCGGTAGCTGCGTGGCGCAAATCGGAGGGTGTAGTCCTCCAGAGTCTCCTTCAGTGCGGCGTTCTCACCGAGATCTGCCCTGTCCGGTGCGCCGGCGGACACCTGCTCGTTCACTGCTGTCATGACGTCACTTCCCCTGGGTGCCTGTGCATGTGCACTTTGTGGTGCAGGCACCCAACCTAGGGAGGTGGCGTTACGCGGACATGTTTGAAATGTGTCGCCCACGTTGCGGATTCGATCCGCAACGTGAGCGAGCACTCATGGGACTTTCTTTACCTGTATCTGATCACCAACTGCCCGCGCCTGCAAGGCGAGTGGCTGCGTCCCGACTGGTCGTAGGTCGAGAACGGCGGCGGCCACCGGGTCGGCCAAGACGTTTCGGATGGTCCGGCGCAGGCCACGTGCTCCGTACACCGGATCGAATCCGCGCCGTTGCAACAGAGCGACGGCGCTGTCGTCCACGTCGACGTCGACGCCTCTCCTGGCCAACCGAGTCGTGATCAGTTCGATCTCGAGCCGGGTCACTTGTTCCGCGGTCTGTTCGTCGAACTCGTCGAGGATCACGGTTTCGTCGATGCGGTTGAAGAACTCGGGGTCGAAGAACTTCTCGAGAGCGCGCTGCACCAAGTGGTGGCTATGGCGTGGTCGATCGATCCGGACACGATCGGCGAGCTGCCGCACCCGGGACCGTCGACGTTCCGCCACCGCAGCAGAACCGAGATTCGAGGTCAGGAACACGTAGCTGTTGCGGAACGAGATCTTCTGCTGACCGTTCGCCAACCGGAGTTCGCCGTTGTCGAGGACCTGCAGGAGCGCACGTAGAACGGTGGGGTCGGCCTTCTCCACTTCGTCGAACAGGACGATTCCGGGGGTGTACGGATCGCCCTCGACGGTGTTCTTGTCGAACAGTGTGAAGGACTCCTTGCTGCCGGCGTACCCAGGCGGAGCCCCGGAGAACGACGCCGCATAATGCTCTTGAGCAAGAGCATTCATGTCGATGCGGCACAGATCGTCGGGCCCGGACCGTAGTTCCGCGGCCACGCGCCGCACCAACTCCGTCTTGCCGACGCCGGTGGGGCCGACCAGAAGGATGTTGGCGAGCGGACGCGTCGGATCCGTGGCACCGACATGCGCGATCGAAATCGCCCGAACCACTGCGTCGACGGCGGCCTGTTGTCCGACGATCTTGGAACTGAGGGCTTTCGAGAGATTGCGAGCGCCGAAGGCTCCGACCGGTACGGGTTCGGATTGTTCCTCGGCCAGTGGTGGTGCTGCACTGTTCCGGTCATGGAGCATGTCGGTGATATACGGCACAGCGAGATCCTTAAACTTCGATTGTCTTCTCGACCGGCAGGTTTCCGACGCGGCAGTCCGCTACGCCCACTGTGTCTCGGGTGATGGCCTCGACGCGTTCCTGAGCCTTCTGGGCATCGGTGACCCACAGCTTGTAGAACTCGAACGGGCAGTCCGCGACGCCCTTGTCTCCGTCACCTGCTGCGTGCACGCCGGAGTATCCGCGGTGAAGGAGCTTGAAGATGTGGTTCTGGGACTGATCGTTCTCGCGTGCGTCGCGAATGGCGGACACGGACAGCTGCGCGTACTGGATTCCGTATTCCTCCTCGCCGGTCTCACCTAGCGTCCGGCCGTCGAATCCGATGATCGCGGAGTGTCCGAAGTAGGAGTAGACGCCGTCGAATCCGGCTGCATTGGCAACTGCCACATAACAATTGTTGGCCCAGGCCATTGCCTTGGACATCATCACCTGCTGGTCCTTGGCGGGGTACATGTAGCCCTGGCAGCGGACGATGAGTTCTGCACCCTTCATCGCGCAGTCACGCCAGATCTCCGGGTAGTTGCCGTCGTCGCAGATGATGAGTGAGATCTTCAGGCCCTTGGGACCCTCGGATACGTACGTGGTGTCGCCGGGGTACCAACCTTCGATGGGGCACCAGGGCAGGATCTTTCGGTACTTCTGAACGATTTCGCCCTTGTTGTCGATGAGAATCAACGTGTTGTACGGCGGCTTGTTCGGGTGGTCTTCGTGCTGTTCACCGGTGATGGAGAAGATTCCCCAGGTATCGGCCTCGCGGCAAGCTGCGGAAAAGATTGCGGTCTCGTCACCGGGGATGGTTGCCGCTGTCGCATACATCTCCTCTTCGTTGTACATGATTCCCTGCGTGGAGTATTCGGGGAATACCACCAGATCCATTCCGGGGAGTCCGGTCTTCATGCCGATCATCATGTCGGCGATCTTGCGCGCGTTCTCGAGCACTCCGGCGCGATCGTGCAGGCGGGGCATCTTGTAGTTGACTACTGCTACGCCGACCGTGTCGTTGCTCGAGGAGATGTCACCGTGTCGCATTGTCTTTCACTCCTTGGTTGTGTGGATCAGTTGAAGACTGGATGAGTCTGGGGTACTGCGGCTTTGGGTGCGGCGAGGATCTTGGCCAGACCGAGGAGAACTAGAAGCGCTCCGGCCCAGCCGGCGGCTACCGCGGGTGTGGTGTGGAAGTTGTCGGTCAGGATCAGAAAGGCAGGAACAGTGCAGGTGGGCTGGCTCAGCAGGACTGCTGCCCAGCCGGTGAAGCGGCTGAGGTTCTCGCGGCCGAGGCCGAGCACCAGGAAGAACAGCGTCCACAGTGCTGCCCATGCGAGCCAGATGACCCCGAAGACGGGGTCGTTGCTCACCGTGAACGAGAGGAAGGAGTACACGAGCGCGGCGCACGCGACGAACAGTGAGAACCACCCGATTCCTTCCGGTTCGAAGCCGGCGAGATTGCTGATTCCCACGTAGAGGTAGGTGAATCCGAACAGGTAGAGGCCTGAGGCCGCCAGGACGGCGCTCGAATCTCCCTGTGCCTGAATCAACAAAACGGTGGGGACGACGCATTGAAGTGCGCCGACGAAGAGATTGAGGACCGAGGCGGATCGAACGGGAACTGTGCCGAGCAGCATCAGTCCGTTGACGAAGAGGACGGCTCCCACGTAAAGCAAACCAACACTGCCCATCGGGCACCTCCGGTTACTTTCGGGACGGGTTACTTTCAAATGAAATGATTCCAAATGAAACTAAGTGATGCGCGCCACAGAAGTCAAGAGGTGGATCTCAGGGGAAGGTTTCAGAGGGTGGCGATGATCGAGAAGTCGAGTCCGTCGGCGACGGCCAGCTGAATCTTCTGTCGTGCAACGCGATCGCGAAACTCGACGGTTCCGCGAGGTCCGTCGTATGCGGCGCCTTCGACGACGGCGTCCAGGGCGTGCGGGTGGGTGCTGTCGGCGCGTCGAACCAGGGCCGAAAGGGTATGTATCCCTTCGTAACACGACTCGGCAGCGTTGTTCAGTGCCGGAGCGTGCGCGCCGTGCAGTGCGATGTAGCGCCCGAGCAGGTCCATGGAGTTACCGTCGACCATCGAGCGGAAGTACGCTGCCGACGCAAACAGGTTCCGGGTTGCGCGGGGGCCGCTTGCGAGCAGCATGTTTTCTTCCATCAACGGGCTGAACCGGATCATCGACTCGTCGAGGCCTCGGCGGGCGAAGGTTCGGTTGAAGTCGACGGCGTCCTGCCCGACGAGGAGCATGATCACGCCGTCGCAGCCGGAGTTCGAGACGGTCTCGACCAACTGCTTCATGTTGCCGCGCCCCAGATCGACAAACGAACCGCCGACCAGGGTGAGGTCGAGTTCGGTGGCGAATTGCCTCACGGCCCCGAGCGAGCTGTGAGGCCAGATGTAGTCGTCGCCGACGACGAACCACTTGCGCGCTCCGACGTTGTCGCGCAGCCACTTCAGTGCCGGCGCGATCTGCTGTCGTGGTGTTTCGCCCGAACAGTAGATTCCTGGTCGGACCTCGCCGCCCTCGTAGAGCGAGGTGTACGAGTACGGAATACGGCCTGCGACCACCGGCGCGAGTGCGTGCCGGACCGAGGAGATGTGCCAACCGCTGACGGCGTCGATGTCGCCTGCGTCGAGTAGCTGTTGCACGCGGGCTGCGACGACGCCCGGCGCAGCGCCGCCGTCGATCACTTCGATCTGGACTTCGCGTCCCAGTACGCCGCCGGAGTTGTTGAGATCGCGGGCGGCCAATTCGCTGATCGCCTCACACGACGGACCGAACAGTCCGGCCGGTCCTTGGAGAGGAAGCACCATACCCAGGCGCCACACGGCGCTGCGCGCGCGTTCGAGCGCGCCGGTAGCGCTCATGCGTCGCCGCCGGAATCGGAAGTCAGCGGCCTGGCCTGGGTTACTATCATTTCATTTGAAAGTATTGCCCGAGAAGTGTGAAGTACGCAACAGCGGGGGAGCGATCAGTGGGAAAAAGTGACTCCGGAATTCTTGATGCTTCGCTGACGACCGCGCTGGTCCGAGCGGCTCGAATGGCCGCGGCAGCGGCGGAGAAGACGCTGGCGGCTGAGAATCTCACTCTCGATCACTGGATGACGCTCGAAGCCCTGGCGTCGACCGAGGGGCTGACGATGGCTGAGCTGCGCGATCGAACGGGAACACCGGCTCCGACGCTGACGCGAGTTGCGGACAAGTTGGTCTCGCTTGCGCTGATCTATCGCGAAGTCGGTGAGGACGATCGCCGGAAGGTGCGCGTGTTTCTCTCCTCGCGTGGAAAGTCTCTGCACAAGCGGGTTGCCGCAGACATTCGTGTGGCCGAGGAGTCTTGGCTGACGTCGAAAGAGGAAGTGAAGTTGCGAGAGGGGCTCCGCCCCTGTGCGCCTTTCCGGTAGTGGGGACTACCAGAAAGGCGCACGGGGGCCGAAGGCCTTACTTGCCGCGGATTGCGTCGAATACCTTGGGATCGACCAGGGTTGAGGTGTCTCCGAGGTCGCGGCCTTCGGCGACGTCGCGCAGGAGGCGGCGCATGATCTTGCCGGATCGGGTTTTCGGCAGTTCCGGCACGATCGTGATCTGACGCGGCTTGGCGATGGGGCTGATGTCGGTGGAGACCTGCGCCTTGAGCTCGGCGATCAGAACCTCACCGGTGTTCTCGACGCCTTCGCGCAGGATGACGAACGCGACGATGCCCTGTCCGGTGGTCTCGTCCGCGGCACCGACGACGGCAGCTTCGGCGACTCCGTGATGGTTGACCAGTGCTGACTCCACCTCGGAGGTGGAGATGCGGTGACCGGAGACGTTCATGACGTCGTCGACGCGGCCGAGGACCCAGAGGGCGCCGTCGTCGTCGTACTTGGCGCCGTCACCGGCGAAGTACCAGCCTTCTTCGGCGTAGCGGGACCAGTAGGTGTCGCGGTAGCGGTCCATGTCGCCCCAGATGCCGCGGAGCATCGCCGGCCACGGCTCGTCGAGGACGAGGTAACCGTTGCCGCCAGGGCCGAGGGGCTTGGCGTCGTCGTCGACGATCTTCGCGGAAATGCCCGGCAGTGGTGCCATCGCGGATCCGGGCTTGGTGGCGGTGATACCGGGCAGCGGGGAAATCATGATCGCGCCGGTCTCGGTCTGCCACCAGGTGTCGACGATGGGAGCCTTGTTGCCGCCGATGACGTCGCGGAACCAGCGCCACGCTTCGGGGTTGATGGGCTCGCCCACAGATCCGAGCAAACGGATCGAAGACAAGTCGTGGGCGTCGGGAATTTCCCGGCCCCACTTCATGAACGTCCGCACGAGGGTGGGTGCGGTGTAGTAGATGGAGACGCCGTACTTCTCGATGATGTCGAAGTGGCGGTGCTCGTTCGGGGAGTTGGGGGTGCCTTCGTAGACGACCTGGGTGACACCGTTGGAGAGGGGTCCATAGACGATGTAGGAGTGTCCGGTGACCCAGCCGATGTCGGCGGTGCACCAGTAGACGTCTTGTCCCGCTTTGTGATCGAAGACGTTGTGGTGGGTGTACGACGCCTGGGTGAGGTAGCCGCCGGAGGTGTGGATGATGCCCTTGGGCTTACCGGTGGTGCCGGAGGTGTAGAGGATGAACAGGGGATGTTCGGCGTCGAAGGCCTGCGCTTCGTGCTCAGGTGAGGCCTGCGCGACGGTCTCGTGCCACCACAGGTCGCGGCCGTCGGTCCACTCGACGTCGATGCCGGTCCGGTTGACCACCAACACGTTCTGGACGGAGTCGGCGCCGGCGACGGATTCGTCGACCGCTGTTTTGATGGGTGCTGCGGCGCCGCGTCGCCACTGGCCGTCGACGGTGACGACGAGCTTGGCTTGGGCGTCGTCGATGCGCGAGCGTAGGGCAGTGGCGGAGAATCCGGCGAAGACGACCGAGTGCGTCAGGCCGAGGCGGGCGCAGGCGAGCATGGTGACGATCGCTTCGGGGATCATCGGCATGTAGATCGCGACGCGGTCACCGGCGACGAGGCCGAGGTCGGTGAAAGTGTTTGCGGCGCGGCTGACTTCGGCGAGGAGGTCGTTGTAGGTCAGGTCGCGGGAGTCGCCGGGTTCGCCTTCGAAGTGAATGGCGACGCGGTCGCCGTTGCCGGCGAGGACGTGGCGGTCGACGCAGTTGTAGGCGACGTTGAGCTTGCCGCCGACGAACCACTTGGCGACGGGGGCGTCGGTCCAGTCGAGGACGTCGGTCCATTTCTCGTGCCAGTGAAGGCGCTCAGCCTGATTCGCCCAGAAAGCGAGGCGGTCGGTATCTGCGGCAGCCTGCAACTCCGGTCCCGCGTTGGCGGCCGCAGCGAACTCTGCGCTCGGCGGATATGCCTGGGGGACGTCTGTTTCGGCTGCGCTTGTCATGGCTGACGGCCTTCTTTCCACATTGATCGACACTTTTCTGACTCCGTGTGAGGGTAGTCACAAGCTCGCTCAAACGCACCGTTGCATCACGTTGCAACCCGTTGTCCTGCGACGATCGGTCGAATCGATGCGACGGGTGGTCACTTCCGCCGACGAATGAATGTGCCCGAATTCAATTACCCCCAATTTTCCAACAATGGGTGCGGTGCGCGCTTCGGGTTCGATGTGTCTATTGTCAAACCATTATTCGACCGCAACTCGAAGTCACGTTCACTTTCAGTTGTAGGCGACACGACGCCGGCAGTTACGGCTGTCGGCAGGCCGCGAGCATGCTCGGGGTCACTTAGATGTGGAAGGAATTCCTTTGCGTATCTCACGCATAGCGACCGGCGCGGTCGCGCTCGGAATGACGGCAGTGCTGATCACGGCATGTTCGTCCGGCGATTCGTCGGGCGGATCGTCCAGTGGCGTCGTCAACGCCTGGGCGGGCGAGCCTCAGAACCCGTTGATCCCCACGAACACGAGTGAGAACATGGGCGGCCGCGTCCTCGACTCGCTGTTCTCCGGTCTCGTTTCGTACACCGCAGACGGCGGTACGGAGAACGAGGTTGCCGAGTCCATCGAGAGCACCGACGGTCAGAACTTCACCGTCAAGCTCAAGGACGGTTGGACCTTCACGGACGGCACCCCCGTCACCGCGAAGTCGTTCGTCGACGCGTGGAACTACGGAGCCCTCTCCACCAACGCTCAGCTTCAGGCATCGTTCTTCGATCCGATCAAGGGCTACGACGAAGTTGCCGCCGAGGTTCCGACGGCACAGACCATGTCGGGTCTGAAGGTTGTGGACGACTCCACCTTCACCATCGAACTCAAGCAGCCCGAGTCGGCGTTCCCCGATCGCCTCGGCTTCACGGCGTACTACCCGCTGCCCGAGGTCGCGTTCAAGGACATGACCGCCTTCGGTGAGAACCCGATCGGCAACGGCCCGTACAAGCTCGACGGAACCGGCGCGTGGCAGCACAACGTCCGCATCGACACCGTCGTGAACCCGGACTACAACGGCAACCGTAAGCCGAAGAACGCCGGCGTCGACTTCATCATGTACAACAGCCTCGACACGGCGTACACCGATCTCCTGGCCAACAACGTCGACGTTCTCGACCAGGTTCCGCCGAGCGCCGTCACGACCTTCGAGTCGGACCTGCCCGGACGCACCGTCAACCAGCCGTCGGCAACCATCGAGACGTTCACGATCCCGGGTCGCCTGCCGCACTTCAGCGGCGAAGAGGGCATGCTCCGCCGTCAGGCGATCTCGATGGCGATCAACCGCGATCAGATCACCCAGCAGATCTTCAACAAGACCAGGACGCCTGCACTCGACTTCACCAGCCCCGCGATCAAGGGCTGGAACGACTCGCTGACCGGTAACAGCAACGTGAAGTTCGATCCCGAGGCGGCCAAGGCTGCTTGGGCCAAGGCCGACGCCATCGCACCGTGGTCCGGCAGCTTCGAGATCGCCTACAACTCCGACGGCGGACACCAGGAATGGGTCGATGCCACGGCGAACAGCATCCGCAACACCCTCGGTATCGACGCGAAGGGCAAGCAGTACGCCACCTTCGCTCAGATCCGCACCGAAGCCACCGACCGCACCATCCAGAGCTCTTTCCGCTCCGGTTGGCAGGGCGACTACCCGCAGCAGTACGGCTTCCTGGCGCAGAACTACCAGACCGGCGGCAGCTCCAACGACGGTGATTACTCCAACCCCGAGTTCGACCGCCTCCTGCGCGAATCGGCCGGCCAGACCGATCAGGCGAAGGCTCAGGAACTGCTCGATCAGGCCCAGGAAGTCCTGCTCAAGGACCTGCCCGCAGTTCCGACGTGGTACCGCAACGCTGCCAGTGGATGGTCGGAGAACGTTTCCAACGTGACCATCAGCTGGAACGGTGTTCCGGTCTACGAAGACATCGAAAAGAACTGACGCGTAGAACGATCCGCATCTGAAACGTGAGTTCGGGGCGGCAGGCGCCCTGCCTGCCGCCCCGAACTCGTGTTCACACCGGACTGTCCGCTGACGTACACGATCATCGACAAGGAGGTGATCCGATGCTCTGGTACATCGGTCGCCGAGTGCTTCAAATGATCCCGGTTTTTCTCGGGGCCACTCTTCTGATCTACGCCATGGTCTTCCTGCTTCCCGGTGATCCGATTGCCGCGTTGGCGGGCGACAAGGCGCTCAGTCCGGCTGTGGCAGCACAGCTTCGGGAGCGCTACCACCTCGATCTCCCCTTCTATCAGCAGTACCTGCTGTACCTGAAGGGCATCTTCACGCTGGACTTCGGCACGTCGTTCTCCGGACGACCTGTCAGTGAAGTTCTGGCACAGGCATTTCCGATCACGATGAAACTTGCCTTCATGGCACTGATCGTCGAGACGGTCTTCGGTGTCGGCTTCGGCCTCATCGCGGGCCTGCGTAAGGGCGGATTCTTCGACAGCACCGTCCTGCTGTTCAGCCTCGTTCTCATCGCCATCCCGATCTTCGTGATCGGCTTCCTGGCTCAGTTCTTCATCGGCGTCAAATGGGGCATCGTCCCGCCGACGGTCGGTGGCAACACCAGCTTCACCAATCTCCTGCTCCCTGCCCTGGTTCTTGGTTCGGTCTCGTTCGCGTACGTACTGCGACTGACCCGAACGTCCGTGGCGGAGAATCTGACTGCCGATTACGTCCGCACCGCTACCGCCAAGGGACTTTCCCGTGGACGAGTGGTTCGCGTGCACGTGTTGCGCAACTCGCTGATCCCCGTGGTCACGTTCCTGGGTGCCGACCTCGCGACGTTGATGGGCGGCGCCATCGTCACCGAGGGCATCTTCAACATCAACGGCGTCGGTGGCACGATCTACCAGGCCGTGACCAGAGGTGAAGCGCCGACGGTGGTTTCGTTCGTCACCATCCTGATCGTGATCTACCTGATCGCGAATCTGCTCGTCGACCTCTTGTACGCCGCGCTCGATCCGAGGATCCGCTATGTCTGAGACCGTGAAGACCGGACGCGCAGTCCGGCAAAGTCATTTCGTGGCGCCGCCCGAAGTTGCGGCACCGGGGGAGACGGACGCCGTCAAACTCGATCAGGCGCCGACGAGCATGTGGACCGACGCGTGGCGCGACCTACGCAAGCGTCCCCTGTTCATCATCTCGACGATCATCATCCTCGCGGTCATCGTCATCGCAGCGTTTCCGGGCTTGTTCACAAGCACCGATCCGCGGTTCTGCGACCTCACCTACAGCATGCAGGGACCGACCTCAGGGCACTGGTTCGGTTTCGACCGCCAGGGCTGTGACGTGTACTCGCGCACCATCTACGGTGCTCGCGCATCCGTACTCGTGGGCGTCGGTGTCACGGCGTCGGTGCTGGTGATCGGCGTGATCTTCGGTGCGCTGTCCGGTTTCTACGGCGGATGGACCGATTCGATCCTCTCCCGTGTCGCCGACATCTTCTTCGGCATCCCGCTGATCCTGGCTGCCATCGTCCTGATGCAGCTGTTCACCGATCGCACCATCTGGACCGTCGTCGGCGTGCTGGCGCTCTTCGGCTGGCCGCAGATGGCAAGAATCGCTCGAGGCGCGGTGATCTCGGCGAAGAACAACGATTACGTCATGGCCTCGGAAGCGTTGGGTGTCTCGAAGCTCAAGACACTGATCCGCCACGTCATCCCGAACTCGTTGGCGCCCATCATCGTGGTCGCCACCATCTCGCTCGGTACGTACATCGTTGCCGAGGCGACGCTGTCCTTCCTCGGTATCGGTCTTCCGTCCACCGAGGTTTCGTGGGGCGGCGACATCAGCAACGCTCAGGTAACGCTGCGTCAGGGTTCGACCATTCTGTTCTACCCGGCAACGGCTTTGGCGATCACCGTTCTCGGATTCATCATGATGGGTGACGCTCTGCGCGACGCCCTCGATCCCAAGTCGCGGAAGCGGTGAGCACGATGACCACCAAGGAAACTCTCACCTCGGAGGAAACTCCGTTGCTCGAGATTCGTGATCTCGAGGTGTCTTTCCAGTCCAATTCCGGTCCGGTTCCGGCAGTTCGAGGCGTCAGCCTGACCGTCTACCCGGGTCAGACGGTCGCGATCGTCGGCGAATCGGGTTCGGGTAAGTCCACCACCGCCCACTCGATCATTAATCTGCTTCCCGGCACCGGCAAGGTGACGGCAGGCGAGATCATCTTCGACGGCAAGGACATCTCGAAGGTCTCGGAGAAGGACTTCGTCCACATCCGGGGAAGCCAGATCGGTTTGGTTCCGCAGGACCCGATGTCGAATCTGAATCCCGTGTGGAAAGTGGGCTTCCAGATCGAGGAAGCACTGGCCGCCAACGGGATCGCCAAGGGCAAGGCAGCCAAGGTTCGGGCCGCCGAACTGCTCGAGGAGGCAGGACTCGCGGAGGCCGAGAGCCGGTTGGGGCAGTACCCGCACGAGTTCTCGGGCGGTATGCGTCAGCGCGCACTCATCGCAATCGGGTTGTCCGCTCGTCCGAAGCTCCTGATCGCGGACGAGCCGACGTCGGCGCTCGACGTCACGGTCCAGCGTCAGATCCTCGACCACCTCGACGGTCTGACAACGGAACTCGGCACCGCCGTTCTGCTCATCACTCACGATCTGGGCTTGGCCGCCGAGCGCGCCGAGCATCTGATCGTGATGAGCAAGGGTCGTATCGTCGAATCCGGTCCGGCACTGGAGATTCTGAAGCGCCCGCAGCATCCGTACACGCAGAAGCTGGTCGCTGCTGCGCCGTCGTTGGCGTCGAAGCGGCTCAGCTCGTCAGTGGCACGCGCCGAGATTCGCGAACAGGCGGAAGAGGTCGCCGAAGCGGTGAAGGCCGAGGAAAGTGCGGCAGAGTCCTTCGGCAAGGCGACCGACGACGTTCTTGTCGTCGATCATCTGACCAAGGTGTTCAAGCTGCGCAAGGGTTTCCGCAAGACCACCGACTTCACAGCCGTGAACGACGTGTCCTTCAAGGTCCGCCGCGGAACCACGACTGCAATCGTCGGCGAATCGGGTTCCGGTAAGTCGACGGTCGCGCAGATGGTTCTCGGTTTGCTCGAGCCCACTGCAGGCAACGTGGTCTTCGACGGTCAGGACGTGTCCAAACTCGGTGCGAAGGAAACCTTTGCGTTCCGTCGTCGAGTGCAGCCGATCTTCCAGAACCCTTACGGCACGCTCGACCCGATGTACTCGATCTACCGCACGATCGAAGAGCCGCTGCGTACCCACAAGGTCGGGACCAAAGCAGAACGGGAGGCTCGCGTCCGCGAACTTCTCGACAAGGTCGGTCTGCCTCAGTCGGTCATGCGACGGTTCCCGAACGAGCTCTCCGGCGGACAGCGTCAGCGCGTCGCAATTGCGCGAGCGTTGGCACTTCAGCCGGAGGTCGTGATCTGCGACGAGGCGGTCTCCGCTCTTGACGTGCTCGTGCAGGATCAGATCTTGACCCTGCTCAACGACCTGCAAGCAGAGTTCGGGTTGACGTACCTCTTCATCACGCACGACCTGGCCGTGGTTCGCCAGATCGCGGACAACGTGTTGGTGATGTCGCGTGGCTCGATCGTCGAATCGGCACCGATCGACGACGTGTTCGGCAATCCGCAACAGGACTACACCCGCAAGTTGCTCGACGCGATTCCCGGCGGGTCCATCACGCTGGGAAGCTGACGCAACAGGTAGGTAGGCAAGTCCGCAGAGGGGCTGCAAGGGTACCGTCGTTGATCGTGACGGACCCCTTGCAGCCCCTCGTCGATCTTCCAGGCGTACGCGCCGCCGCCGATCATGCGCGCGACGCTCTGGGTGAGGTTCATCGGCACAAGACCAACCGTCGCGGTTGGCCCACCACTGCCGCCGAAGCCGCGGTTCGCGCTGCGCGAGCTTCCGCATCGCTGGCCGGTGGCACCACCGAATTGCCGGCCGAGGGCATGGCCGGTGATCCGATTCTCGCGGGTGCTCTGCGCGTGGCTCAGGCTCTGGACGGCGACAGTCTTCCCCTCATGGAGTCGACGTGGAAGCGCGCCCCGCTGCAGGCTTTGGCCCGGCTGCACCTGCTGGCCGCGGCAGACCTCGTCGAGGACGCGGATCAACTGGGGCGGCCACGGTCGGATCGCGGAGTGGGGGAGCGGTTGGACGCTCTCGCGCAACTCGTTACCGGCGGAACCAGTGCACCGGCGCCGGTTCTGGCGGCCGTCGTGCACGGAGAACTCTTGGCGCTGAGCCCGTTCGGCACCGCTGACGGCATTGTTGCACGTGCGGCTTCGCGTCTGGTTGCGGTCTCGTCCGGGTTGGATCCGCACAATCTGGGAGTCCCCGAGGTAAGTTGGCTTCGGCGGCCGCAGGCGTACACGGACGGCGCGGCTGGATTCGCTTCGGGAAATCCGGCGGGTGTCGGCAGTTGGGTGATCTTGTGCTGTGGAGCTCTCGAAGCCGGTGCGCGAGAAGCGACTTCGATCGCCGACGCGGCGACTGGATAGTCTGCAACAGGGCGAGGCCGGCACATAACGAACGGGCGGCGCTGCCGATAAATCGACTTCGCCGCCCGTCAGCACGGACTACTCGTTACCAAGCGTGCTCGGTGGGTTGTGTGGGTGGCCTCGGCGAGGGATCGCACTTTCTGAGGTCGTCCCCGCAACCGGTGCGGGGTCCTCGCTCAAATTGAACGAATCTCGCAGGCCCACAACGCTTCTGCCCTTATAGTGGCTTGTGCTCCGCGTGGGTGCCCTAGTGCCCGTGCTAGGAATTTCGGTTGGGGAAACGGTCCTTCTCTTCCGAGCCGTTCCTGGCCTTCCGTTCTTCCGTAACTCCTTTGTACCCTGTGTCCGGGCTCACAGCAAGTACCAATTTTTGTTTGTGGGCATTGGATTTCAGCGTTTCCGACGCAGTAGCCCGAAGGTCATGGCGCCGGCCACCAGAGCTGCGATTCCCACCGCTGCAGTTGTGGCCACCGTCGTCGTGGACTGGGCCGACAATCGCGCGCGAAGCGAGACCGGGTTCGAGAAAGTCAGTATGGGCCAACCGTTTACGGCCGCTTCCTTGCGTAATGCACGATCGGGGTTGACTGCGGTGGGATGTCCGACCGCCTCGAGCATGGGCAAATCGGTCACCGAGTCGGAGTAGGCGTAACTGGCGGCGAGGTCGTAGCCGTATTCCGCGGCGAGTTTTTCCATCGCCTCGACCTTGCCCGGACCGTAGCAGTAGAAGTCGACCTCGCCGGTGTAGTGGCCGTCTTCTTCCCTCATCGACGTCGCCACGGAATGGGTGGCGCCGAGGGCGCGGGCGATCGGCGCGACGATTTCCTCGCCCGACGCCGACACCACGATGACGTCGTGTCCACGCAGCTTGTGATCGGCGATCAGATCGGCCGCCTCGGCAAAGACGAGTGGGTCGACGATGTCGTGCAGAGTCTCCGCGACGATGGCCTTCACCTGTTCCACGTCCCAGCCCGCGCACATCGCCGTCAGGTGCTCGCGCATGCGCTCCATCTGATCGTGATCGGCGCCGGACAGAAGAAACAGGAATTGCGCATAGCTGCTCTTGAGAACCGAGCGTCGATTGATCAGACCCTGGGCGAAGAATGGCTTGCTGAACGCCAGGGTGCTCGACTTCGCGATGATCGTTTTGTCCAAATCGAAGAAAGCGGCTGTCCGCCCGGTATTCAGTCCGTTCGCAGGCTTGTCGGTCACAGGAATGAGGATAGTCCGACAGGCGGTTCGTGTGCTCCTCGGCAAGCGTCCTCTTTCGGCGAAAAACAGCAGTTCAGTGCAGCTCAGGCTTGCATTTCTCGCCAATGGCGGGTGTAAGATCGTTGCTGTTCGATTCGTTCGAACTAGTTCAGCCCGACCCCCCGGGGCTGAACTAGACCGCCGT
>NZ_LEKE01000085.1:0-16165 GCF_001029585.1 Rhodococcus sp. ARP2
GGAGTGGGCGTGGCCGTCGTCGTCGGAACCGGCTCACAACGAGGCAGCAGATCGCCGCCGATGAGACGGATCATCTGGCTCTGCGCATCTTCACGCTTGCCGGACGGCAGCCCGGCGCGCACCTGCTCCTGCGCAGACGGCTGCAGATCCGTCACTTCGAGGATGTTGCAGTTGCTGGGAATCGCGTCGGGGGAGACGAGGGTCAGGACGTCGTCGTCGCCGACGCAACCCACCAGATCCGCGTCTTGCAGCGAGTAACCGAGCACCGAACCGGGGATTCCGCGCAGCACCGTCACGCGGCCGTTGTCTTCGCCGACGTAGTAGTTGTTGCGGATGACGGCGCGGCCGATCACGGCGCCGACGCCGACCAGCGCGATCAGCACCACGGCAAGGACCACCCACCACAACCGGTTCCGCTTCTTCTTCGGTTCCGGTTCGGGTTGGGAGACAACTCGCTTGGGCGTCGCGCGCGGCGGACGCATGGCAGCGGCGCGGCCGGCAGCGGTGTTGGGGGGAGGGGCGTCCTCTTCCTCTTCCGTCGACGCGGCGCCCGCGACGATGGGATGTGACTGGCCGTAGTCGAGGTCGATGACATCGGCGACGACGACGGTGACGTTGTCGGGACCGCCGCTGCGCAGCGCCAATTCGATGAGACGGTCGGCGCACTGCTCCTGCGAGCCTTCGCGCATCGTGTTCTCGATGGTCTCGTCGCTGACCACATCGGAGAGGCCGTCGGAGCAGAGCAGGTAGCGATCGCCGGCGCGGGCTTCGCGCACGGTGAGCGTCGGCTCGATCTCGTTGCCGGTCAACGCCCGCATGATCAGGGATCGCTGCGGGTGCGTGTGTGCCTGTTCGGCGGTGATCCTGCCCTCGTCGACCAACGACTGCACGAAAGTGTCGTCGCGGGTGATCTGCGTCAGGTGGTCGTCGCGCAGAAGGTAGGCGCGCGAGTCGCCGATGTGCACGAGACCGAGCTTGCTGCCGGAGAAGAGGATCGCGGTGAGCGTGGTGCCCATGCCGTCGAGTTCGGGTTCTTCCTCGACGTGATCGGCGATGGAATCGTTGCCCTCGCGGGTGGCTGCCTCGAGCTTGCCGAGCAGATCCTCGCCGGGCTCGTCGTCGTCGAGATGCGCCAGAGCGGCAATCATCAACTGCGACGCGACCTCACCGGCCGCGTGTCCGCCCATACCGTCGGCCAAGGCCAGCAGACGGGCACCGGCGTACACGGAATCTTCGTTGTTGGAGCGCACGAGACCGCGGTCGCTGCGCGCCGCGTAGCGGAGAACAAGGGTCACGGGCGCAGCTCGATTACCGTCTTGCCGACGCGAACCGGGGTGCCCAGCGGGACGCGCACCGCAGTGGTGACCTTGGCGCGGTCCAGATAGGTGCCGTTGGTCGAACCGAGATCCTCGACGTACCAGTCGGCGCCGCGCTGCGAGAGCCGCGCATGGCGCGTCGACGCGTAATCGTCGGTGAGAACGAGCGTCGAATCGTCGGCGCGGCCGATCATGACGGGCTGTGAACCGAGGGTGATGCGGGTACCGGCGAGGGCGCCCTGCGTGACCACCAGGTACCGAGGCACCTTCGCCTTGCCCAGCGAGGGCAGGACCTTTCCGGCGCGGGTGTACCGCGGCGGAACCCTGACCCCGGAGCCGGCATAGATGTCGGAACGGAGAGTGCGGAGGACTGCCCAGACGAACAGCCACAGTAGGAGCAGGAAGCCCGCCCGTGTGAGTTGCAGAATCAGGCCCTGCACGGCTGTCCACCTCCTTCTATGGCTCGAGCCCCGCCGCAGCGGGGTTCGAGCATTGTCGACTGGCAGCATCATAGGGGGCTCTGGGCCCCGGAGATCACGATACTGACAGCCGCGTGACGGCGGCGCGCCGACGGACCGCCGAATGTTCGATTGTTATCGGAAAAATCCTGGCGTCCGTTTCTCAGCTCAGAGAATGCGAACCAGAATCTCCGAGTGACCTGCACGAATGATGTCGCCGTCTGCCAGCTGCCAGTCCTGGACCGGCGCTCCGTTGACGGTGGTGCCGTTCGTGGATCCCAAATCGGACAGCATCGCGGTGCGGCCGTCCCAACGGATGTCGATGTGGCGACGTGAGACGCCGGTGTCCGGGAGGCGGAACTGAGCTTCCTGGCCGCGGCCGATGACATTGCTGCCGTCGCGAAGCTGGAAGTGGCGTCCGCTGCCGTCCTCGAGCTGCAGGGTTGCCGTCAGGCTCTGGGCCGTCGGTGCGTAACCGCCCTGCGGCTGGGCATAGCCCTGCTGCGGGTAGGCCTGCGTCTGCTCGAAGTTGCCACCCTGCTCGTAGCCGGCCTGCTCGTACGGCTGCTGTGTGTACGCCTGCTGGTCGTAGCCGCCCTGCTGGTAGCTCTGCTGGTCGTAGCCCGGCTGATCGTACGACTGGCCGTTGTACGGCTGCTGGTAACCCTGCTGGTCGTAGCCGCCCTGCTGGTAGCCCTGCTGGTCGTACCCACCCTGGTACGCCTGCTGGCCGTAGCCCTGCTGGTCGTACGGCTGCTGCTGGTAACCCTGCTGGTCGTAGCCGCCGCCCTGCTGGTCATAGCTCTGCTGGTCGTAACCGGCCTGCTCGTACGGCTGCTGCTGGTTCGGGTACGCCTGCTGGTCGTAGCCACCCTGCTGCTGGTTGTAGCCCTGCTGGTCGTCGCCCGTGCGGTAACCGTCGCCGCGGTCGTAACCGTTCTGGTACGGCGCTTCCTGGCCCTGCGGAGCGGCGTAACCGCCGTCGTCGTGGGAGTACCCGTTCCGTGCCGGCTGCTGCGGTTCGGGCTGGCGACCCGCCGGTTCGCGGCTTGGTTCGTAGCCTGAGTTCTGCGTCATGGGGCCGGCTCCTGGTTGTGACGGGACTGGATTGGAAACAGGGGGAACAATCGGTGCGGGTCGCTGAGGCGGCCGTTGTGGAGGCCGCGACGAAACCTGCGGAACATGCGACGGCGGTGATGCCTGCTCGGCGTCACCATCCGGGTCGACGGTTCCGCGGGTGCGGAACTGACCGGTGTGGAGCGTAGGCGAAGGCTCGAAAGTGACCGAGATGTCGCCATACGTCTGCCAACCCTGATCGCGGATGAAATCCTGCAGGTGTCGGCTGAAAGCTTTGGTAGTCAGTTCGCGATCAGCTGCCAACTCTTCGTGATCGGAGTTGTTGATGGTGATCACGTAGTTGTTGGGGGCGAGAAGGATTCCGCCGCCGAGGTGCTCGACGCGGTCACGTGCCTCCTGCTGGAGCGCCGCCTCTACTTCCTGCGGCACAACACCACCACCGAAGACCCGCGCGAATGCGTCGCCGACAGCTCCTTGGAGCTTTCGTTCGAAACGCTGCACGATGCCCATCGGGCCCTCCTCTCGCCTCGCATCTACGACGGCAAAATGCTCGGCAAGTAGCGCCGGCACCGCCTTGTCGCGTGTCGTCCAAACTGCTGTACAGGTTCCACGGTACTGTCAAATGTCGCTTCGGCAGTACCTGGCCGCTGTTTCAGCATGGTATCGGTTCTGGGCTTTCGGGTGCTCGGTGTTCATCGATTTGTGCCCTGAGCTGCACGAATAGAACTTTCAAAGTTTGTCGTGATAATGTTTCGGCGTTGCTCGGGCGAGTGGCGGAATGGCAGACGCGCTGGCTTCAGGTGCCAGTGTCCTTAGGGACGTGGGGGTTCAAGTCCCCCTTCGCCCACCACAAGACGAGGCCACGAACTCACAAGAGTTGGTGGCCTCGTTTTTTGTTGTCGGCTATCTGGCCGCAGCCTGGATGAAGCTCAGAACGAAGTCCAAGGCGGTGCCCGCAAACGGGTTGCCGACTGGTTGAGGGGTCGCGGCGGGAGTAGTGATCTGCGGGTTCATCATCCCTGGCGGCAGTGTGCCGGGTGGGAGATTGATGATGGCGTTGATGTCGTAGATGGTGTTGTCGGGACCGTTGGTCACCGAGAACGAGATACTGCCGAAGTCGACGACCGGAGTGTCGGCTGATGCAGTACCCACTGCAGTGCCGAAGGTGATCGCGGCAGCGAGCGCGCCGACACCGAGGGCGGCGGTGGTCCGGGACAAACGAGTAGGCGTTGCGGGTCCATTCACAGATGTGCTCCCTTTCGTGGTGACAGCATCCGTCCGCGGGATGCCAAGCAGCCAGGAGATTGCAACCACTAGCGAGGAAGATAACGGACATTCACTCCATAGCGGGGTGGTTCGACACCGATTGCTTGGCCAACGGATCTGAGTTGATTCTCAAGTCGACCGAGGAGTGCGCGCGGGTTTTCGCGTGAACGAAGGCACGGTATCGACTGGTGAACTCCGAATGATCCATCGCGGCAAGCTGATTGAACAACTCGTTGGCTCTGGGCGCTAGGTTCGGCGCGGCTACGTCAGGTCTGGGGCTGGCCATGACGTTCCCGGTCATCGCGCGCTCCGATTTGTTGTCCACTTGCGAGGGGTGCCTTTCCCAAACCCTAGCGGCAGCGGCGACATTCCTGGTCGGATTCTCGGCGCGGCACATCTCGGCCATCGCCGCCAGTCAGCACGAGGCCCGGTTCAACCGACTGCAGCCGGCCGCGAGCGCTCCACAGAAAAGATCGCATTTCGGCCGGTGACAACGATTTTCCGGTGAACCAGGTTTCTCATCCGTGGCGATCTCTGTCTTCGCGAGGTCGCTTCGGTTCACTCACGAGTTCTCTCGACGAGAAGGTCGAGTACGCCGGCGTTCGCTCTCGCTCAACAAGACCGACAGGAGCGCCATGTTGGCAAAGCCCTTGCGAAAACCTCCACTGCGACCAAGCCGTCAGGCTCCGGTCGATCAGCCGAGCAACTCAAAGCAATGCGGGAAAGGGCCGGCAAGAACGGCTTCGACGTCTCCCCGCGCGGAAGAGTCAGAGCCGACGTCATCGATGCTTTCGACGCCGCACACTGAGGCTTGTGAACAGCATCGTCGTTTGCTGATATCAGGCTAATTCGAGACCGCCCTCGGCGGCGAGAGGACCAATCGACCGTCGTCGAGGGCGATCGCCCACCGTTCCACCGGTGCTCAATCCCGACCCAGGGTCAGTGTCGTCGATGACGGTATCGGCGAAGTCCTCGACCACGGTTCCGACCTGCGGTTTGGTATCGCGAGACCGTGATCCGGAGGTCTGGATCACGGTGACCCTGGCACCGACTGCGATGGGATCGGTAGGTTGAGTGTCGGAGTCGGACATAGACCTGTTTCTGGCAGAGACGCCGCCAGGCCGCCTCCTCACCCAACGATCACTGGTGTTTCAAAAACGATCGATTCCGAGACAGTCTCCAACGCGACCGAGCGCCACGGAACCGTATTTCATCAAGGCAACTGTCCGTTATGTTCTATGTCGCGGTTGCCTCCAGTGGCCGCTCCGCCCTCTCCGGTGGATTCTGCTCGAAAGGCCGCACCACCATGGCACTACTCGATCACTATCTCCGACCACACCGAAGCCGACGCATTCGAGGGCTCGCCGCTCTCCTGACCTCCGGAGTGCTGGCTCTCGCGGGCGCGACCACTGCTGTTGCCGCGCCCGTGGGTGTGCCGGTTGATGCGCCGGCCCCAGCCCCCAACACGTACACCGAAGCTCCAGATTTCGTCGACACCTCAGCCTCCTACCAAGCCCGGTTCTGCTCAGACGCGAAGGATGGAAACACTTTTGCTGTCCAGGTGAATGAGGGCAAGGAGAGTGATTATCATGGTGGCATCCCGCCCGAGGAGACCTGGCACGGCGAGTGGATGTCGAACGTCACGTTCGACACCTGGTTCGACGACGTTCGACACCCCTATGGTGTGGGCATGTGGTGTCAGATCGTCGTGCCCACAGACCTCAGTGAGGGCGATTGGGTCCGTCTCATAGGATGGAACCCCTCCGCCAACATGTCGGCAGGTTTGACCAAGGTGGTTGAGGTCAATGGTGCGGTTACCGTGCGGCATATCAGCGGTCAGGGCTGGTGGTCTAATGCTGGGGGCCGCTGCTGCGGCTCGGTCTTCGCGACCGTCCCGGCGCCTGCCATCCCTGATCCTGTCGCATTGGCCGGCACAGTCGGAACGAGCTTCACCCGCACGTTCACTGCCACCGGGACGCCATCCCCTGCCGTTACTGTTGCCGCGGGTAAGGTGCCCGACGGTCTCGTCCTGAGCTTGGGCGGGGTTCTGTTCGGAACACCCACCACCGCAGGAAAATTCGACTTCACCCTCACCGCTGCCAACGGTGTCGGAACACCCACAACACTCGATGTGACGATGACTGTTGCTCTGGCGCCGGCTGCTCCTGTGTTCGCGGACACCGCGCCCGTTGCGCTGACCGGCACCGTCGGAACTATTTTGACCCGAACCTTCGCCGTCACCGGGACACCGGCCCCTACTGTCACCGTCGTCGATCCGGCGAAGCTTCCGCCGGGAACGACGTTCGCGAATGATCCCGTCACCGGTGTTCCGACTCTTTCCGGAACACCTACCGTTGCAGGTAAATTCGACTTCATGGTCACCGCAACAAACGGCACCGCCCCCGACGCCACCTTGCATGTGACGGTCAACGTCACCGCAGCACCGGTCATCGACCCGCCCGCGACCGGATCCCTCGGATCGATCTTCGGCAGCTGATTTTCCGACACGTTCGCACATCCTGACCCCGTTGTCCTCCACCCCATTCGCGGGGCGGAGGACAACGCCGTAAGTACGAGATCCAAATGTTGATCTCTCATGCAGTTACGGCATCTGCTTCCTCCATGCCTTCGATGTCTGCGATCACGTCAACCACCTGTTCGTAACGCTGCGACAAGTCGGATGCCGTGCACTTCTGGACGATCCGACCCACCTCGCCCGGATCCGACCGCAGTGACGTTCGTCGGGTGAATATGTACTGGATGATGTAGCCAATCCCGTGCATCTCGTTTCGAAGGCCAAAGTCACCGAAGTCGTCGAGCTGCGGGTCGCGGTGGGTTCCCTTCATCTCCGTCCCTGTATGGGTGAAATCGGACTCCGGTACCTTCACCAGGCCGAGGTCCGAGATCTTCACCAACACCTCGTCTCCGTCGTAGAGCTTCACCAACACATTGCGTCGGCTCAGGTCCCGATGAAGAAGACCCTTCTCGTGAATGTGGCGCATGCCCTGGAGAAACTGCAAAGCGATGCGTTTCCGCACATCGAAGGTCAGTTTGTCTCCCCGATATCTGATGAAGTCGTCGAGCGTCTGATCGCAGTACTCCATCACGTACTCGTTGTGATCTGCGTCATACCTATACGCCTTGACCACATACGGGGAATTTAAGTCCTTCAAGGAGTCGAATTCCTGCTTGAACCGCTGAAGCTCTCGATCATCCAAGTCTTTTCTCGCCTGTTTGATGGCGAACGGGATCCCGTAAAACGAATCGACATACGAGAAGACAAGTGCGTACGAACCCGAGCCGATGTTCTGGCGGTCGATCAGCACAGGGGATTTGGGGTCGTCGAGCGGCACGATAGTTGAAGCCATCGACGTGCGGCGGTAGTCGATTACGTCCGTCCCGGCAGCGCTGGTCGTCCTGTAGAGCTCGTAGCCACTCGCCGCCAGGGCCGCATTCAACTGCTTCAGCATGTTCGCGGTCTGAAGGGTTTGCGGCCGCACACGTGGATGTAGAGTGTGCGCGACGAACTCCAAGAAGGTTTCGTCCGAGCTACCCATGAGATTGAAACGTGGGTCGTCGAACACCCAGCTATCGTCCCAGTCGCTATTCATCTCGCGATGCTTTTGTATATCTTCGTAGGCCGTCTTATAGCGAGTATCGGTACTGAGGAGTTCGTTGAGGTTGTACAGGTCTGACAGGAACGCGGACTCGCTTTTCGTGCCGTGCCACAAAGACTCTCGCCTCAGCAGAAATTCCTTGATGATGCGTCGAGTCGCTCGGTCTATGGCCTCGCCAGTGGAAGGTCGGATCACAAGGAATCAGTGTGCATCACGGCTTGCCGAACCTCATGACCGGTCAACGCACCCCGCGCCTAATCATTCTGTACGCCAGAAAGCCGAGAAGCGCAGCGACCACAAAAGCTGCGACAGCACTGAATACCCGACCAGATGCGGTCATGTCACCGTTGAGAGCCGCCCCGACGCCGCCAGCTAGAAAGGCGAACGAAACAACCGCAATCAGTGCCCCCAATAGGGCGAGAACCAGACCCCCAACACCACTGGACGACACAGCGTTTGACGTTTCGGTCCGGCGACCCGCCGTTCCCGCTGACTTCACATCAACTGGGATCAATGGCGGAACAGGCTCCCGAGTCGCCAGGTGTTCGGCAACGCGAATCTCGTGCTGCTCGGCCCGATAACTACGTGCCAACTCGACAGCAACAGCGATGTCGACATCAGGGTAAAAATCTGGCTCACCCGGATCATCAGTGACACGGACGGGTCGCCCAGCCCGGTTAACCAGATTCTCTGCACACCCATTGTGAGGAGCGACGATTCCAATCTCGTCGTACACGAACAACGCCATGCCCACCTCGTCGGCGTATTCGACAGCCTGCCGACTGTAACCAGATCCGGCAAAAAAGAGCATCTGCAGATCGCTCCGATTGCCACGCGCCCCAAACAACCGCTGCAAGTCCGGACGACCCACAAAACCGACCCGATACTTCACCTGCGCAACAGCGCGCTCCGAGAACACATCAATGCCCCCGTCAGCACCAGGCCCTGAAACTCGGGCATCAACGAACCCGAGATCACGCATCCGAAGAGCCGCGTTGACCTCAGCCGCCTCCGGAGAGTCGATGTACTTCACAACAACAACCTCCTAGTCCGATGGATGCTAACAACGCGCCCGGACATCCCCACCGGCCGAGAAACGGACAGCCTAATGAAGCGCCGAAGAAATACGCCGGCCCTCGCAGAATCGAGATCTTCGGGTGGGGGACCCCGTTGCGGTCCGGACGAAGATCCTGATCCCATACGGCAATGAACTGGAATGCACTCCTGCTGATGTCCATCGGTGGCGCCATCGCCCTCGTGAGTTACCCCATCAAAGAAGAAAAGGGAGCAAAAATAGGAACACCGATCCTTTTCATCGGCGCCGTGCTGGGACTCAGTGGCCTTGTGCGGCTCCTAGCGTGAGGCGTAGGGGACACACGCTCAATCTCCCGCACATTCGAGGAAGAGACCACGACGATTCAGAACGACCCAGGCGCACTCGGAACGCGAAATGGATGGGTTCACCAGCGCGACCTGGGAATTTCAACGATGTAACTCACAACATCTCGCGATATGTGTTTCTGTCGCCCACAACCGGTAGTGTCTTGAGCACTGAGAGACCACAACGCGGAACGTCTTCGAAGCAACTGCCGAGAGGTCAATCAGCCCTGAGAAAAGGGGAGAGTCGCTTTCGAGCCCTTTCCACTCGTGGATATCGATCCACCCAGAACTGAGCCGACCCCACCCTGGGGCACGGTGACGGGAAGGGAGGGAACACCTTGAACCCGGACTCAGAAAGAGACTCAGATGAGTCTCGAACCGACAGTAACCTGATCAAGTTTTTGAATCAGACTGCTGTCATGCTCACCGCAGTATCCATGTACTGCGACGCTACAAACAGCAATGCCACCTTGATGCTTGGCACCAAGATGGCAGCTGGAATGCTTCAGATGATCGTTATCGTTTTGCGGCGACCGATCACCAGAAGGTGAAGACGCAGGCGGTTCCTCAGGTGTTAGCGCACCGTGGAGCCGCCTGTTTTCAGTTGTACAACGAACGAACCTGTTCGAAAGTGCTCAACAAGCCCGTCCGAAGACTGTAACCCCATCACTGCCCGTGACGGAAGTCTGAGCGAAACAAACGGCAACGTAAATGGACAACTACCGCCGCTTCGCAGCATATGGATCCTGAACAAACAGCGCTGGACCAGCTCAAAGACAGCACCCTGAACTTCGCGGCTGCATCACACCTCACAAGGCTGCATCACACCTCACAATCTGCCAGAGGCCACCGACAAGAACATCAGCGCTACCGCGGCACCAAGCATGGCCAGCCTCCGCAGCTCCCGCACAATCACCCCGCGAGCCACCCGAGTGGGAGGTGCGAACGCCGGTCCGTTGCCGGCGGTGTGTTGGCGCCTGTCCGGCGGTCGGCCACCTTCGGTGTCCCCGTAATGAACTCCGCTGCGCCCCGTTCGGTGAAAAGCATTGATTTGTTTTCACTTCTGGCCTTCCGCTTCTCGCCGTCGGTGACCTGCGCGCAACCCCTGGCTGCGCAAGTGCCGGCCGATGGCTCCGAGAAATTTTCGCCACTCGCACGCTCCCGCCAAAATTTTCTCGGCCCAGGGGTGGCACTCCGGTCCCCTCGTGCCGACGCGATTCTCCTTTGCGAGAAGGCGAAAAAAATTGGCGGGGCACGAGGCCCGGTCACTTTCACAGCAAGGGGAACGACATGCAGAACATCCGTTTGAGGACCGCCACCGATGTCTTAACCGCAATCCCGGCATTGCTCGGATTCGTCCCCGCCAATTCCGTCGTGATGATCGCTCGCACCGGATCACCGGCCACCTTCGCGTTTGTCGCGCGCACCGATGTCATCGGCACCGGTCCGGTTGGCGGCCGCCGGACTCGACCAGATCGAGGCATCCGAGCGCGAGCTCGACAGCATGGGAATCCGCACCCTTGTCGCGGAATCCCTCGCGGTCGGAGCGGGGTGGTTCGACACCAACGGCGAGGTGCCTGACCAGCAATGCATGTTCTGCGTCTCATGCCAATAGTTGCTCTGTCGCGGGTTCGCTCTGGCCACTGGGCCGGGGATCTGCGCCTCGTCCGTGTTGGCCGGCTGGGTCAGGGACTCCTCCGAAGGCGTTTGTCTGAAATGTCGTCCCCATCGGGGACGCCTCAACCCCGCGCCTTCAGCGCCGCCCGCGCAGCATTGAACCCACCCATCCCGTGGACCCCGCCGCCCGGGGGAGTTGCGGACGAGCAGAGGTACACGCCCGGGGCGCCGGTGGCATAGGGGTCCAGCCCGAACCGGGGGCGCGCGATGATCTGCCGCGCAGTGTTCGCCCCCGCGGAGATGTCGCCACCCACATAGTTGGGGTTGTACGCCTGCATCTGCGGCACATTGCGCACGTGGACGCCCACGATCCGGTCCCGGAATCCCGGCGCAAAGCGTTCGATCTGACTCGTGATCGCATCGGTTGCGTCACCCGGATAGCCGTGCGGCACATGCGCATACGCCCAGACCGGGCGGATTTCTCCGACGGAACGGGAGGGGTCGGCCAAGAACTGCTGGCCCAACAGAATGAAGGGCTTGTCCGGCATCTGACCCCGAACGGTCTGACGTTCCACGGCAGCAGTTTCCGAAATCGTGCCGGACAGATGCAGGGTGCCGGCCTTGCGGGCATGCGGATTCGTCCACGGCACGACGCTCCCGTCGGAATCGCCACGCACGGCGTAGTCGACCTTGTAGGCAGCGGTGCCGTAGCGGAATTTGCGGTAGGCCCGGGCAATGCGGTCGGGCTGCCGACCGTCGAGCAGACGACCGGCCGCATCGGGGGCGATGTCGAGCATGACGATGTCGTAATCGGCGATCTGGGAGTAGTTGGTCACCCAGTTCCCGGTTTCGATAGTGCCACCGAGGCTGCGCAGAATCGAGGCGAGCGCCGCAGCAATTGACCCCGAACCACCTTGTGCCACAGGCCAACCGTGAGCATGGGCTCCAGCAGTGAGCATCGAGCCGACAGCACTGGAGAGTGGAAGGGTCAGCGTCCCGAACATGTGCGCCGCGACGCCACCGAACAGCGCCCGCGCTTGTGGGGTCTTGAACATCCGAGCGAAACCCGTCGCGGGAAGCAGAGCGCCCGTCCCGAAACGGGCGAGCATCAGCGGGTGCTTCGGGACGTGGACGATCGGCTTGAAAACGTCCTGCACCAACTCGTCGAAGTTCTCGGAGAGGTATCCGAAGACGTCGAGCCAGCGCTTACCGTCGACACCCAGTCCTTCAGCGGTCCGGTTGATGTCACGCCACAGAACCCCGGCGGTGCCGTCGTCGAGTGGATGGACCAGATCGATCTCGGGCCACAGCCACGTCAGGCCATGTTTGGCGAGCCCGAATTCGCGGTCGAGTTCCTTGAAGTAAGGAGAAGCCAAAGCGGTGGGATGGAAGGCGGAGCAATCGTCGTGGACGAGTCCGTCGACTATGTATTCGCTGCTGCGGGTTCCACCGCCGATCTTGTCCGCACCCTCGATGACATGAACGTCGATTCCGGCGCGGGCGAGTTCGATCGCCGCCGCGAGACCGTTGGGGCCACTGCCCACCACTACTGCTGTTGTCATTTGCGCTTCGCCACCCGTCTTCTCAAGGGTGAGCCTACGGAAATTACAGCGATGGCATTCTGCGAGCAAACAATTCAGGCCTAGACCTTGGTTGATCGATCAACTTTTGTTACAGTTCGAGGCGCACTGGCCGCAGCTGATTCTTATCGCTGCGGCCAGTTGTTGCATTCATCGCCCATCGCGCCTGTTTCCTGCGGATTCGGTATCCTGTGAATCGGAACTTCTCTGCACAGACGCAGCTCCGAAATCTGTCGAGGGGCCTTCTGGCTCCCTGCATCGCCGCAGTTCAGAGCAATTATAGGGCTACCTTAGTTGCGCCCGTGCCGGGGTTCTGAATTATCGTTTTCGTTACACGGTTGACTCACAAAAGTTTCAACCGACCGAAGACTCACGTCGCCGGGTGCCAGAACGCACACCATCGCGTCTGCGCAGGGCGGCTACTTCGGTGGCACCGAACACATCGTCGTGTCGGTGCTTTGAAGGACTTGCATTGCAAGTTGATGGCCATCAGCGCTGCTGGTCGTCGGTGCATCTTTATGGCATACGAAGGCTGGGTATGAAGCAACTTCCAGGCCCCCAGGGCCTCTATCACCCGTCCAATGAGCACGACTCCTGTGGAGTCGCATTTGTTGTCGACATGCATGGTCGCCGCAGCAGGGACATCGTCGAAAAGGCGATCACCGCTCTGGTCAACCTCGAGCATCGCGGCGCTGCCGGATCAGAACCCAACACGGGTGACGGTGCGGGCATTCTGCTGCAGGTTCCCGACAAGTTCTTCCGAGCTGTCGTGGACTTCGCGCTGCCCGCCGAAGGCGCGTACGCAACCGGTATCGCATTCCTCCCGCAGGGCGATGCCGATGCACACGAGGCTGCTGCTGCAGTCGAGAAGATCGTCGTCGAAGAGGGCCTGAAGGTTCTCGGCTGGCGCGAGGTCGGAACAGACGACTCCTCGCTTGGCGCACTGGCGCGCGACGCGATGCCGACGTTCCGTCAGATCTTTATCGGCTCCGAGGGTGACAAGTACACCGGCATGGATCTCGAGCGTCGTGCGTACGTGGTGCGTAAGCGCACCGAGCACGAGCTCGGCTCCGAAGGCGCCGGCAAGGGTGGCCCGGGTAGCGAGACCGTGTACTTCCCCAGCCTGTCCGGCCAGACGTTCGTCTACAAGGGCATGCTCACCACCCCGCAGCTCAAGGGTTTCTACCTCGACCTGCAGGACGATCGTGTCGAGAGCGCACTCGGACTCGTCCACTCGCGCTTCTCCACCAACACGTTCCCGTCGTGGCCGCTGGCGCACCCGTTCCGCCGGGTCGCTCACAACGGTGAGATCAACACCGTCACCGGCAACGAGAACTGGATGCGCGCTCGCGAGTCCCTCATCGACAGCGACGTCTTCGGTGGCCGCGAGAACCTGGACAAGATCTTCCCGATCTGCACCCAGGGCGCCAGTGACACCGCTCGTTTCGACGAGGTGCTCGAGATGCTGCACCTCGCCGGCCGCAGCCTGCCGCACGCAGTTCTCATGATGATCCCGGAAGCCTGGGAGAAGCACGAGAGCATGGACCCCGCTCGTCGGGCGTTCTACGAGTACCACTCGGCTCTCATGGAGCCCTGGGACGGACCGGCGTCGGTGTGCTTCACCGACGGCACCGTCATCGGCGCCGTGCTGGACCGCAACGGTCTGCGTCCGTCGCGTCTGTGGATCACCGAAGACGGCCTCGTCGTCATGGCGTCGGAGGTCGGCGTTCTGCCGATCGATCCGTCCACCGTGGTCCGCAAGGTCCGCCTCCAGCCCGGCCGCATGTTCCTCGTGGACACCGCGCAGGGCCGGGTCATCAGCGACGACGAACTCAAGTCCGAACTCGCTGCCGAGCACCCGTACCAGCAGTGGATCGACGAAGGTCTGATCCACATGGACGACCTGCCGGACCGCCCGTACACGTACATGTCGCACGAGCGCGTCGTGCTGCGTCAGCAGCTCTTCGGTTTCACCAGCGAAGAGGTCAACCTGCTGGTCAAGCCGATGGCTCTCTCCGGTGCCGAGGCACTGGGCTCGATGGGTACCGACACTCCGATCGCCGTGCTCTCGTCACGTCCGCGGATGCTGTTCGACTACTTCTCGCAGCTCTTCGCTCAGGTCACCAACCCACCTCTCGACGCGATTCGTGAAGAGGTTGTCACCAGCCTCGGCGCGACCATCGGCCCCGAGGGCGACCTGCTGCACCCGAATGCGGACTCCTGCAAGCAGATTGCGCTCCCGCAGCCGATCCTGCACAACGACGACCTGTCGAAGCTCGTTCACGTCAACGACGACGGCGAATTCCCGGGCTTCCGCAGCGTCGTGATCCGCGGCCTGTACCCCGTCAAGGAAGGCGGCGACGGTATCCGTCGTGCGCTCGAGGGCATCAAGTACCAGGTCTCGCAGGCAATCGAGGGTGGCGCACGCATCGTCGTGCTCTCGGACCGCGAGTCCACCGAGGATTACGCGCCGATCCCGTCGCTGCTCCTCACCTCAGCCGTGCACCACCACCTGGTTCGTGAGAAGTCGCGCACCAAGGTCGGTCTCATCGTCGAGGCCGGCGACGCCCGCGAGGTGCACCACATGGCGCTCCTCATCGGCTTCGGTGCCGCAGCGGTCAACCCGTACATGGCTTTCGAGACCATCGACGAGTTCCTGCAGAACAAGGAACTCGAGGGCCTGACCCTCGAGAAGGGCATCGCGAACTACATCAAGGCAGCCGGCAAGGGTGTCCTGAAGGTGATGTCCAAGATGGGCATCTCGACGCTCGCGTCGTACACCGGTGCTCAGCTGTTCCAGGTCATCGGCCTCTCACAGGAGCTGACGGACGAGTACTTCACCGGTCTGCAGTCGCAGCTCGGTGGCATCGGCCTCGACCAGATCGCAGCCGACGTCGAAGCACGTCACCGCATCGCGTACCTCGATCGCCCCGAAGAGCGCGCTCACCGCGAGCTCGAGGTCGGCGGCGAGTACCAGTGGCGTCGTGAAGGCGAGTACCACCTGTTCAACCCGGACACGGTCTTCAAGCTCCAGCACGCAACTCGCACAGGTCAGTACGAGGTGTTCAAGGAGTACACGACAATGGTCAACGACCAGTCGGAGCGCCTTGCCGCTCTGCGTGGTCTGTTCGACTTCAACATCGGCAAGCGGCCGTCGATCTCGATCGACGAGGTCGAGCCGGCCAGCGAGATCGTCAAGCGTTTCTCGACGGGTGCGATGAGCTACGGCTCCATCTCCGCCGAGGCTCACGAGACACTCGCCATCGCGATGAACCGTCTGGGCGCCCGCTCCAATTCCGGTGAGGGCGGCGAACATCCGTCGCGCTTCACGCCGGACGAGAACGGCGATCTGCGACGCAGTGCCATCAAGCAGGTCGCGTCGGGACGCTTCGGTGTCACCTCGCACTACCTGAGCAACTGCACCGACATCCAGATCAAGATGGCGCAGGGAGCCAAGCCCGGTGAGGGCGGCCAGCTTCCGGCTCACAAGGTGTACCCGTGGGTGGCCGAGGTTCGGCACTCCACGCCTGGCGTCGGCCTGATTTCGCCGCCGCCGCACCACGACATCTACTCGATCGAGGATCTCGCTCAGCTGATCCACGACCTGAAGAACGCCAACCCGCAGGCCCGCATCCACGTGAAGCTGGTCTCCGAGGTCGGCGTCGGAACCGTCGCGGCCGGTGTCTCCAAGGCACATGCCGACGTCGTTCTGATCTCCGGTCACGACGGTGGCACCGGTGCCACCCCGCTTACCTCCGTCAAGCATGCGGGCGCACCGTGGGAGCTCGGCCTGGCCGAGACCCAGCAGACGTTGCTGCTCAACGGTCTTCGTGACCGCATCGTCGTGCAGGTCG
>NZ_LEKE01000055.1:0-15986 GCF_001029585.1 Rhodococcus sp. ARP2
CCGGCGCGCCGGCCCTTCTCTTCCTGGGGCTGGCGCACCGTTGTCAGTGATTCGCGCAGCGCCTCGTCGACGCCGTCGAATCCGGTGATCGACAGTTGGCCAGGTACATCGATGCCCTGCCAGCGCGCCCAGTCCAAGGCGCCGAGAGCCAGCACGTCGGTGGTACAGACCAGTGCGGTGATCTCAGGGTTGGTCGCGAGAGCTTCCGCCGCCGCCGAGTGCCCGGACTGCGATGTGTGGACGTACCGCTCGATCACCGTGAGTGAGAGTGGGTCCATGTCGGACGCCACCATCGCGTCGCGCACTCCTTCGATGCGCTCACGCTGGACGTGGAAGTGCGGGGACTTGAGTCGTTCCTGGCTGACAACGCCGTCCATCCGGTCGCGCCCCAGCCTCATGCAGAGCACGCCGATGTCGCGGTGGCCCAGCCCGATGAGGTAATCGGCGACCTTGCGCATGGCAGCGCGGTCGTCGATGCCCACGAGGGATGCACCGGGAATCTCGCGCGGCTGGTCACACACGACGATCGGAATGTGACGCTCGAGCACGGCAGCGAGATACGGATCGTCGTCGGCCACCGAGTAGACGACGAAGCCGTCGACGCCCGCCTGCTGGACCACGGCGGCAGCATCCACCTCATCCCGGCCGGGCCCGGCCGGGATGAGCAGCAAGCCCTGGCCGGCATCCTCACACGATTCCGAGAGACCGGCAAGGAAGCTCATTGCGGCCGGGTCGCGGAACGAATAACTGAGTGCTTCGGTGAGCAGGAGACCGACGGCACCGGCTTTGCGAGTTCGCAAGGAGCGGGCGACCGGATCGGGTCCGGGATATCCGCGTCGCTTGGCCGCTTGGAGCACTCGATCCCGCAGCTCGACGGAGAGCTGATCGGGTCGGTTGTACGCGTTCGAGACTGTAGTTCTCGACACATTGAGCTCGGCGGCAAGCGACGCCAAAGTGGCTTGACGGCGTGGCTGACGGGACCGGGGCATAAACGGACGTTAGCCGTAGTGCCCGCAGACGGCGCGTTGGGGCTGAACCGAAGGTGAACTACCAGCGACTATGCGCTAATGTGTAACGGTAACGGTTTCCAATAGCATTTAGCCCAGCCTTTGTTCAGGAGAAAAGCACGTGCGTTCGTCGTCGAAATTCCGCACCGCCACCGCCCTCGCGGCCGTCTCGGTCGCCGCAGCATTCGCGCTCACCGCGTGCAGCTCCAGCTCGTCGAAAGACGAAGGCATCACCGTCGTCGCATCGACGAACGTGTGGGGCGACGTCGCGCAGGCCGTCGCCGGCGACAAGCTGACCGTGACGTCGATCATCAACGAGCCGTCCGCGGACCCGCACTCGTTCGAGGCGACTCCAGCCGATGCCGCCAAGATCACCGACGCATCGCTTGTCGTCTACAACGGCGGCGGCTACGACCAGTTCATCACCGACGTCCTCGACGCGGGCAAGGGTGAGCAGAAGACGGTCAACGCCTACAACCTGCTCGACGGCGGCATCCACGCCGGCGAAACCGCGGGCGAATCGCATGACGGTCACACCCACGGCGCAGTCAACGAACACGTCTGGTTCGACATTCCGACCGTCGACGCCGTCGCACATTCGGTTGCCGATCAGCTGAGCGCTCTCGATCCGGACAACGCGGCGACCTACGAGGACAACGCGAAGGCATACAGCCAGAAGCTCGCCGGCGTCACAGCGATCACCGATTCCATAGCCGCTGCCCACGCAGGCGCACCGGTGGCGCAGACCGAGCCGATCGCGCACTACCTCCTGGTCGCAGCTGAACTGAAGGACGCAACTCCCGAAGAGTTCACCAGTGCCATCGAAGACGGCAACGATCCTTCACCGGCCGCAATCGCCGCAACGCGCCAGCTCCTCTCGGAGAAGCAGGCCCGCGCACTGGTCTACAACATCCAGACGCAGGACAAAGTGACCCAGGACATGCGCACCACAGCCGAAACCGCCGGAGTGCCCGTCGTCGAGGTTACGGAGACTCTCCCCGAGGGCCTGGACTACATTCAGTGGCAGACGCAGACCGCGGAGTCGCTCGCAAACGCCCTCTCTGCCCAGTAATTATTTGCCCCACCATTTCCGAGAAGAACCGATCGGCTTGTGACAGAAACTTCCGCGAATACTCCTGTGCCCCCTGGTAACACCGTGCCTTCTGATAACACCGTGCCTTCAAAGGCCTCCGTGCCCGCTGTGACGCTGAAGGACGCTCGATTGTCCTTCGGCGCCCGCACATTGTGGGACGGGCTCGATCTCGAGGTACAGCCAGGTGAGTTCATCGCCGTACTCGGGCCGAACGGGTCGGGCAAGACCTCGCTCCTGAAGATTCTGCTGGGCCAACTACAACTCAGCGGCGGTAGCGCCCAGATCGTCGGCACGCCGGCACGGGCCGGGAACTCACACGTCGGGTACATCCCGCAGCAGAAATCCATCGACGACGGCCTCCCGCTCCGCGGCCGCGACCTGGTAGGCCTCGGCGTCGACGGTCACCAGTGGGGTACGGGCCTACTGCGCCGGGGGCGTCGCCGCAAGATCGTCGACGACGCCATCGCACAGGTCAGCGCCCAGTCGTTTGCCGACGCTCCCATCGGTTCCATGTCCGGCGGTGAGCAGCAGCGACTGCGGATCGCACAGGCTTTGGTCGGCGACCCGCGGATCCTGCTGTGCGACGAGCCGCTGCTCAGCCTCGACCTCGCCAACCAGCACCTGGTCTCGACGCTGATCGACAAGCGTCGGCGCAGCCATGACACCGCAGTGCTGTTCGTGACGCACGAGATCAATCCGATCCTGCCGTTGGTCGATCGAGTGCTCTATCTGGTGGACGGCAAATTCCGGATCGGGACGCCGGCCGAAGTGATGACGTCCGAGGTTCTCTCGGATCTGTACAACACCGACGTCGAAGTGTTGCAGGTTCGTGGCCGCCTCGTCGTGATCGGCACCGGAGACGCCATCGACGCGCTCGGCAGCGCAGGCGGACTACGCCCGGGAGAAGGCGTTCACCATTCTGATGAGGATCACCACCAGTGAGTAACAAGTTCACCGACGCGATGTCGCGGATGTTCGACGTGTCCGCCACCGTCGACCTACTGCAGTACGACTTCGTCCAACAGGCGTTGATTGCCGGTGCCATCCTCGGATTGTTGGCAGGCATTATCGGGCCGCTGATCGTGAGCCGTCAGATGTCGTTCTCGGTGCACGGAACGAGTGAGCTGTCACTGACGGGCGCATCCGCCGCACTTCTCGTCGGTGTGGGCGTCGGCTTCGGCGCCATCGTCGGATCCGTGGTCGCGGCAGTGCTGTTCGGGCTGCTCGGAGCCAAAGCGCGCGACCGAGATTCGGTGATCGGCGTGATCATGGCTTTCGGTCTCGGCCTGTCGGTGTTGTTCCTCTGGGCGTACGACGGTCGCACGGGAACCAGCTTCTCACTGTTGGTCGGACAGATCGTGGCGCCGGGAAACAGCGGTCTCGAACTTCTGCTGCTGTGCGCGGTCATCGTGATCGGCACACTCGGATTCATCTACCGCCCTTTGCTGTTCGCAAGCACCGACCCCGAAGTTGCTGCAGCTCGCGGTGTTCCGGTTCGGGCACTGTCGATCGTGTTCGCAGTGTTGGTCGGCATCACCGCAGCACTCGGCGTACAGATCGTCGGTGCGCTGCTGGTGATGTCGCTGCTGATCACCCCCGCAGCGGCCGCCGCGTACGTCACGGCAAGCCCACTCAAGGCGACAATTCTCTCCGTCGTGTTCGCCGAACTGGCAGCCGTCGGCGGCATCCTTCTCTCGCTGGCACCCGGCGTTCCCGTCTCGAGTTTCGTCACCTCGGTCTCGTTCGTGATCTACCTGATATGCCGACTCTTCGGATCCGCACGTCGCAAGAATGCGGGACGGATTCCGGCGCACGCCTGAACACCGAGAGCCCATACCTACCTAGAATCGAGGTATGGGCTACAGCGTTGATCTGAACAGCGACCTCGGCGAGGGCTTCGGCGCCTGGACCCTGGGCGACGACGACGCCATGCTCGAACTTGTCACCAGCGCGAACATCGCCTGCGGATTCCATGCAGGCGACCCGACAACGCTGTTGGCGACTTGCGAATCAGCCGCCACCCGCGGCGTGCGGATCGGCGCGCAGGTGGGTTACCGAGACCTCGCCGGTTTCGGCCGACGCTTCATCGACATGTCCCCGAAAGACCTCACCGCCGACGTCATTTATCAAATAGGGGCACTCGACGGTTTGGCTCGTGTCGCCGGATCGCGGGTCACGTACGTCAAACCCCACGGCGCGCTTTACAACGCAATAGTCCATCACCGACGGCAGGCGCGGGCTGTGGTCGCCGCCGTCGTTGCCTACGACAGTTCGCTACCTGTTCTCGGACTACCTGGTTCGGTGTTTCTGGAAGAGGCGCGCGAAGCCGGCCTCGACGTGGTCGCCGAGGCTTTTGCCGATCGCGCGTACACGGCAGAAGGCACCTTGGTCCCCCGCACCGAGTCGGGCGCCGTTCTGAACGACCCGGCGCTTGTTGCAGAACGGGTTCGGCGAATGGTCGTCGACGGCGAGTTGGATGCGGTCGACGGGAGCACCCTCAAAATCACCGCGGAGTCGGTGTGCGTACACGGTGACAGTCCGGCAGCCGTCGACATGGCCGCAGCGATCCGCGATCTCCTCGAATCCTCCGACGTCGAGATCACACCGTTCACATGATCACGATCCTGCCCGCCGGTGAATCCGCAGTCCTCGTCGAGTACGACGAACTGCCGAGCGTGCTGGGCAACTTCAGGGCTCTCGACGCCAGTCGAATCCCCGGAGTGATCGATCTGATTCCCGCGGCGCGAACCATCCTGATCGAGTACGACAACACGATTACCGGACACAAACTCGTGGAGAAATGGGTACGTGGGGCCGTACCCATCGAACTCACAGCAGATGAGAGCGGGCCTGCTGTCGCGATTCCGGTCCGCTACGACGGCGACGATCTCGTCGAAGTGGGCAAGCTGACCGGACTCGGGGTCGACGGTGTCATCGAGGCTCACACGACTGCGTCGTGGACCGTCGCGTTCATCGGTTTCGCCCCCGGTTTCGCGTATCTGACCAGCAACGAGAGAAAGCTCGAAGTTCCACGTCGATCGGACCCGCGCAGGCAGGTCCCGGCCGGTGCAGTCGGGTTGGCCGGACCGTTCTCGGGCGTCTACCCGCGTAGCTCCCCGGGCGGCTGGCAGTTGATCGGAACGACGGAACTGTCGGTGTGGGATGCCGAGCGCCGCCCGCCGGCGCTGCTTCTACCCGGCACCACAGTCACCTTTGTCCGTGCATGATTTAGGTGCAAGGATAATTTTGGTGTCTTCACCGCGTTGTTGCGGGACAATGGATTCATGGCCTGGCTCGAGGTAGTGCGTACCGGCCCGCTCGCCACAGTTCAGGACCGCGGGCGGAGAGGCTACGGCGCTCTCGGGGTCGGCAGATCCGGCGCCGTCGACATGATCTCGCACGACAGCGCGAACAGACTCGTAGGCAACACTTTTCGAGCAGCAACCATCGAAGTCACCACTGGGGGTTTTGCGATGCGGGCCGTCGGTTCGATGACGGTGGCAGTGACAGGCGCGCGGGTGCCGCTGGTCGTCGACGGACGGCCGGCACCTGACTACGCGAGCATCCACCTGGGCGGTGGCAGCATTATCGAATTGGGTTACAGCACAACCGGGTTGAGAACGTACATCTCTGCACGCGGTGGCGTCGACGTCCCACAGGTACTCGGCAGCAGATCCACCGACACACTCTCCGGGCTCGGGCCGCCGCCGCTCGCCGCCGGCGATCTACTCCTCCTCGGGGCAGAGGAAGGGACGTGGCCCACCGAAGAGTTGATTCCACCGCCCGCACCTGCACTCGGCGCGGTTCCGATCGAGATCACGCTCGGCCCCCGAAATTCCTGGTTCACCGCCGCATCCGTTCACGCGCTCCTTCACACCAAGTGGAAAGTCACCGAACACACCAACCGAGTCGGGGTCCGGTTACAGGGACAAGGGCCTTTACATCGCTCACGCACCGAGGAATTGCCGAGCGAAGGCGTCGTGATGGGATCCATCCAGGTGCCGCCAGGAGGCCAGCCCGTCGTGTTTCTGGCAGACCATCCCGTGACTGGCGGATACCCGGTCATCGCCGTCGTTTCCGACGCTGGGATTGCGTCGCTGGCACAGCTGAGGCCCGGCAGCACCATTACCTTGAAGGCCACTACCAGGCGGTCCTAGCGCTGATAGTCTCAGCCGCGCCAGCAATGCTGCCGGCGGCGCTCGGCCGTCGCCAGAACCTGAAGGACTTTCACACTATGAGCCCTAAGAGCAGCACACTTGCTCTCGGAATAGCGTCACTGATCACTGCTGCACTCGTCCTGTCCGGATGCAGCAGTTCGGAAAGCGGCGACGCTGTCTCCAGTGATACCAACACCAGTGAGACCACTGCTTCCGAAAGTTCTGCATCCTCGTCGTCTGCCGCTGCCGCGACGCCGACTTTGCGGGACGGGACACCGTTCATCGGTGAGCGGACGACGATCGAAACCGGCGACGACCCCGAAGCGCCGAACATCAGCGTCAGCCTCCCGCCAAGCTGGACTCACGGTGAGAACATCCCTGCCGGCGTTACTGATGCGTTGTCCAGCAACAGCCAGGAACCCAGCGGTTTCATGCCGAACACCACCGTGACGGTCGAAAACCAAGGCACCGCAACAAAAGACGAGGTTCTTGCCGCTGCGCGTGAAACGATCGCCACCCTCGACGGATGGACCGAGGTGAAGTACACCGAGATCGACGTCGACGGACAGCAGGGGTTCCGCCTCTCCGGAACCTGGACCGCCCCAAACCTGGACGTTCCGCTCTACGCCGTCATGACAGTCGTCGCTTACCAAGCCGACGACAACTCGCCGGTCTACCTGGTCAGCTTTGCGAATCAGTTCACCGACACGACGAACATGCAGACCTCCAACCAGGTGGAAGAAATCAACACCTCGATCGAATTCGGCTGAGCACCTCATGATTTGAGCGCTTGATCACCGAATAACCGCGGCGGGCCGAGACTACGACAGTCTCGGCCCGCCGTTTCACAATTCTCGGCTAACTCGAGCCGAACAGTCCGCTGAGGGAACCGAGGCCACCACTCAACGAGCCGAGCGATCCGGTTCCGCCACCGGTTCCGGGGTTCGTGCCAGGGTTCGTGCCGGGGTTGGTTCCGGGATCTGTACCAGGATCAGTACCTGGGCCGGTCGGATCCGTTGTCTGCACCACGATGGCGGGCCCCATTTCCGGGAAGCTGGCGCTGGTTCCGGCCCCACCACCCAAGAGCGTCGCGCCGACAGTCAACCCACTGCTATAGGTACCCGGATCACACTTCACGACATAGCTGGTCTTCATCGTTATCGGGTTCTTGCTGTTGTTGTACCAACCGTTACTGGTGAAGACCTTCGTGGTTGCGGTCGACTGGGAGGCATTCGGGGTTTCCACAGTTTCCTTCATGACACCTCCCAAACCTGGGAGGCCACCCATCAGTTTCGAAATCTTTGCCGAGCCCGGCACGAACTCGAGACAGCCGGCATGAATCTCGGTCAGCCGGTTGACATACCCTTCGAGCCCGCTCTTACTCGACACTGTCGTGTAGGTGATCGTGTCACCGACCTTCGGGGACGCATTGTCCACGGTGCGAGTAAATGTGTAGGCACCAGAAGTTGCCGTCTCGGCAGTCGCGACTCCCGCACCCAGCGCGCTTGCACCCACAGCGAGAGCGATCACCCCCAAACCAGCTCCAACGGTGGACAGTCTACGATTCCTGGATCCAACCTTTGCCACGAACAATCTCCACTCTGTGAGGTTCCAGGACAACCGAATTCGTTGATTACTGAAACTTGTTGCAACCCGACTCTCGAAGTACGATACAGTCGACCTGGACATTCGCCCAGCTTTTCGCCGACTTGGTCGCCAATCAGTTAACAACAGGCAATCAAGATCGAAAAAGTTCTCTCAATTCGGACTTTTCCGTAAATTCTGCCGAACTGACACATAGGCAAGCGTCCGATAGGTTTCAATGGTTACCACGGCGCAACCTTTGAAGAGTCATCCCCATCGCCGTCAGCGTGAACCCCTCGAACGGAGAATTTCATGTCACGTTTCTCAATGCGCAAGACACTCACCGGAATCGCAATCGCTGCACTTGCAACCAGCGGACTTCTCATCGGCACCGGAGCTGCGCACGCAGATGCCGCGCACCCGAAGACCAACACCGTGACTTCGAACCAAGTCACGATCACCAAGAGCGTCGTAGGCGACGGAGAAGTGGCGCCCGGCGGAAAATTGACCGTCCGCACCACGGTTTCGGCCAACGGCCATCCGGACTTCTTCGTCAACAAGTTCGTCGACCGTTTCCCGGCCGGATACACCTACATCAAGGACAGCGCCTCGATCGATTCATGGCACTTTCTCGGACTGACTCAGAAAACCGAGAAGGTGTCCCCCACCGTCGACAATGCGGCGCGCACCGTCACAATTCCCGATGCGGGTTGGAATGTCTCGATCACCGGCAGCAAGACAGTCACTTTCGAAGTGAGCTACTTGGTTCCGGACAACGCACAGCCGGGAACTTACGTCGAGCTCCCCAGTTCCATCGGCATCTCGCTGTGGGGCAGTGATCAGAACATCGGCGATGTCTACGCCAAGATCCGCGCCAAGAACCCCGGCGAGGCTGCCGCATCGGGCTCGGCAGATCTGGGCTTCGGCTCTTCTGATGGCGAGGGCGGAACCGGTTCGGCCGGCTCCTCCATCCTCGACAACCCGGCCGGCTTCATCTCCGACATCATCAGCGGTGTCCTGGCCAACGGCAGCTGATTCACCTGCTCCACCTGTAAACACTCCGTCGGGGAATGTGATCGAGGGTGGCATCGAGTCTTCGGACTCGGTGCCACCCTCGGTCTTTTGTCGCGACCGCACTCCGTCGTGCCCTGCGTCGAAGAACCAAATAGGAAAGCATTACCTAAGTCACTCGCGGTATGATCCACCGATGAGTTCCACAGGATTTCCGTACTGGGCTGTGCCGGCAGGCCGGTACGTTCCGCTCCCCTTCGCCATGACGACGTCCACCATCGGGCGCGATCAGAAGCGCGTGTGGCGTGAGATCCGCCATCCCGAGCACGAACTCCTGTGGGGCGCTTCCGGCGAGATGAGCGCGTACATCGACGACGTTCGTTGGCAGATCCCACCGACGGTCGGCATGTGGATTCCGGCTGGAACTCCACGGCGCATCACGCTCGGCGCATCCACCGAGGCTCGCTTCACCTATTTCCGGCCCGAGTCGTTCCCCCACCCGTGGACAAAACCCGCGATCATCGGCATCGACGACGTGGTCAAGACGATGCTCATCCATCTGCACCAGCGAAACATGCCTACCGAGGCTCGCTTGCGGGCGGAATCCGTAGTCTTCGACACGCTCGCGCCCATCGAGGCGGCTGATGTCGCAGTGCCGATGCCCGCCGATCCCCGGGCCCTCGCCGTTGCACGCCGCTTGATCGCCGACCCTGCCGATCAACGCGGGCTTGCCGATTGGGCCTATGTGGTCGGAGGAAGCCCCCGTACCCTGAGCCGCGTGTTCTCTCAGGGAACGGGGATGTCCTTCACCGAGTGGAGGATTCAAGTTCGCGTCCGCGCCGCGATGTCCTATCTCGCTGCGGGCGTTCCTGTTTCGACGGTTAGCCGTCGCGTCGGATACGAAACCCCCAGCGCCTTCACCAGCGTGTTCCGCAAGGTCACCGGACGAACACCGAAGAACTATTACTCGGACGCGTGCGAATTGTCAGCCTAGCTGGTCAGAAGCCGTTCATCTTCGAGACCAGCTCGGCGAAGGCATATTTGACGCTCAGCGACGTGGGCGAAGCCAGTGCCATCACTCGGGCCAGACCGAGCTGCTGAATCAGCCTGCCGTCCTTGACTGCCGGCAGGTCGGCAAACAACTTGTCCCCCATCAATCCGGGGAGCCCCTGACCACTCGCGTCGTTGAGCACGATGACGTCCGCGTCCAGTTCGTTGTACTGTTCGCGCGATGCAGTCACCGACCCCTGGGTGTCGCCGCACAGCTCTGCGCTTCCGGCCGACTGCTTCAGTCCGAGCTGGGACATCAGGATGACTCTGCCGTCGTCAGCGCAGTAATTGGTGAGGCCGTCGATGTTTCCCGAGAGGAAGGTCAAGGTTTTCCCGTTCAGATTCGGGGACCCAGCAGCCAGGTCGGCTATGGAATCGTCAGTTTCCTCGATCAGCTCAGCCGCCCGCTTCGGTTGTCCGAGTACTGAACCGATAGTCGACATCTGCTCCTGCCACGTAGTCGCCCATGCGGTCTCCTTGAACGGAATCGTGGGTGCGATCTGAGAAAGACGTGCGTAGTCGTCTTCGGTGATTCCCGAGACCACCGCGATGATCACGTCCGGCTCCAACGCCAGGATCTGCTCGAACGGCACACCGGAAGTGCTGTCGAGCAACGTGGGTTCGACATCGCCCAACAATTCTTCGTCCCACGGCAGGATTCCGTTCTCCAAGCCTGCCCCGCTGAACGACTCCATGGCGACGGGCGTCTTGCCCAGTGCCAGGACCGAATCCTGGCTGTTCCAGCCGATGGTCACGATCCGCTGAGGTTCGGTCTCGATGGTGGTCGAGCCGTACGCGTGATCTACGGTGACCGGCAGAGCGCCGGCCTCGGCCAACTGCGTCGTGTCCTCCGACGCTGTTGACTCGGCGCTGCTCTGGCAGCCTGCGAGCAGGGCAATCGCGGCCAACGCAGCCACTATTCGGGTAGTGCTTTTCATCTTCTGTCAGCTCTCTTCGCAAACGTACTTGTTTCGACCAGGCAGGTATATCGAGACCTGATCCCGGTAATGGGGTGTCGATACTCCATCTGTCCGCTGCCGCGTAGCCCTTGGCATCTGCGAGCACTTTCCGCACTCGCTCCGGCTCTACCGTAGAACTGCACAACGAGTGTTCGGATCTGGGCGAGGAGTTTCACGAGTGTCAGCGCTGCCCGAAACTCGTTCCGGTCCGATGGAGATGATCAGAGTCGGATCGTTCTCCTCCGGACGCGGCCCGCGACTGGTTGCAGCCGTCACCGGCCAGGCGTCGTATCAGGTAGCTCAAGCCCTCATTCCGGTGCTGATCGGTACCGTCGTCGACCGTGCAATCGGAAAGTCCGACAGCACAGCACTTCTCATCTGGCTTGCTGTGTTGTGTGCTCTGTTCGTGGGACTTGCTCTGTCGTGGCGCATCGCGGTTCGCCTGAACACGCAGGTCTTCGTCTACGGCGAACACGACCTACGATTGAACGCTGCCAGACGGGTACTCGATGCCAGAGGCATGCAAGCTCAGCGCTCGACGGGTGAAGTTCTCACCATCTCCACCTCGGACGCCTCACACGTATCGGGCTTCTCCTGGGTTGTCGCCGAACAGGGCTCAGCTTTTGCGGGGCTCGCCGCGGCAGTGATTTCGCTTGCCTTCGTCTCGTGGCCGCTCGCACTGATCGTCGTACTCATCACTGCTGCGCAGCTCGTATTCATCCACAAGATCAGCGGTCCGCTGGACGAGCGTGTGTATGCAGAGCAGAAGAAGGCAGCCGAGGCAGGCATGCTTGCAACTGATTTCACGCTGGGCCTGCGAGTACTGAAGGGTTTCGGGGCTGAGCCCACTGCCCTGTCGCGATACGTCAAGGCGAGCCGGGCGTCGATGAAAGCAGCGATCCGGACGGTCAGAGCAATGTCCAGTCTGACCGCGCTCAATTCCGGAGTCTCCGCGTTGGTGCTGGCTTCGGTCGCACTTGGAGCCGCGTGGATGGCGCATCAAGGCACGATCACCGTGGGCAACTTCGTCACCGTTGTCGGCTTGAGCAGGGTCATTGCCGGTCCGATGGAAACTCTGGGGTTCTTCGGTGCAGAACTCGCTGCCAAGCGAGGCTCCGCACGCAGACTGTCCGAACTCCTGGCCGAGCCGCACCTGATCGAACCGCCGCCCTCCACCGCCCCGATCAGCGCCGTCAGAAGTGAAGACGCCCTGCTGATTTCGACGGACAACGGAACTGTCGTCTCAGCTCGCCGCGGCGAGGTGGTGGGCGTGCGCGCGGACGATTCCGCTCACCGACTGGCACGCCAACTCGCCTTTCAGACTCCGCTGGACCCTGACTGCTACTTCGTATTCGGCACCGATGCAACCGAACTCGGTCCGGACGGAGTTCGCGATCAGGTGTTCGTGTCCGCTCATGAAGGAACCGTGTTCACCGGCACCGTCTTCGACAATCTGGCTGCACCGAACGTCGACTCGTCGGCAATGACGTCATCTGCGCTCGACGACGTGTTGACGCATCTGCCCGACGGCCACCTCTCCGAGGTAGGTGAGCAAGGAAAGAAACTCTCCGGAGGTCAGCGCCAACGCCTTCTCCTCGCCCGCGCTTTGCATCAACCCCAGCCGATCCTGGTCCTCCACGAACCCACCACTTCCGTGGACTCTGTCACCGAACATCGAATTGCACACTCACTGAGAAACTTTCCCGACAAGGCCATTGTGGTGATCACCTCGAGTCCGACCTTGCTCCATTCGTGTGACCGTGTCGTCACGATCGACCACGCCGCTCGGGACGGAGACTCACTGTGACCGACACCCTTCCGGATGCATCTGCTGTTCCGGCTACATCTGCCTTGCCGATCGCGTCGACCACACAGACGGTCCGCGCATTGATCGCACTGCTTCGGCCACGGGGGCGAGCGCTCGCACTCACGACCGTCGTACTTCTCTCCGCTACGGCCTGCGGCCTGTCCACCCCGGCGCTGCTCGGGCTCATGGTCGATGCGGTTACGGAGGGCAAACCGTTTGTCTCACTTCTGCGTATCACCGCATTCATGCTCGGTGCAGCGGCAGCAGGAGTTGCGCTGACTTGGTGGAGCACACAGCTTCTCGCGAATGTCGCGCAGAACGTGCTGGCCGATCTTCGTGAGGACGTGTTCGCCGCCACGCTCGCGCAGCCGTCGTCACTGGTCGAGGATGCCGGAACCGGTGATCTGATTTCCCGGGTCTCGGGTGACGTCGAAGCGGTCAACACCGTTATCGCACGGGTGCTACCCGCAACGGTGTCCGCCCTGTTCATGATTTCACTGACGCTTGTCGGTGTGGGAGTGATCGATTGGCGATTCACCGTGGCGATCGTTGCCGTTGCGCCGATTCACTATTTCGCTCTTCGTCATTTCCTCCGACGCTCCGGACCCGTCTACCGACGCTCTCGCGCTGCGCAGGCCAGGCGGGGACAGCAGCTCATCGAAACCCTGGGTGGTGCAGGTACTGTCACTGCCCTGCGTCGAACCGACGAGCACATCGGCCGAATCGCCGAGACCTCCGAGCATGCCATCAGCTTCGACATGCAGGCAGTTCGACTGCGCACCAACTTCTTCGCTCAACTCAACGGCGCCGAACTGCTTGGACTGGCCGCGGTCCTGAGCGTCGGCTACTGGCTCGTGACCACGGGATCGGTGTCCATCGGGGCCGCTACCGCCGCTGCGCTCTACTTCCACAGTCTGTTCAGCCCCATCGCGGTATTTCTCTCGAACATCGACGAATTGCAGGATGCGGGTGCCAGCCTGGCTCGCCTGATCGGTGTCACCGCGATGCCCGGGCGTCCCGCGAGCATTCCTGCCTCGGCTCGGTCCGCACCCATCGGAGTCGACGTGGAGCGGGTTTCTTACTCGTACGACAACTCCACCCCGGTGATCGATTCGATCTCGATCTCGATCGCACCGGGGGAACGAATCGCCGTCGTCGGCAGCAGTGGTGCCGGAAAGACCACACTCGCCAAACTGATTGCCGGCATCATTCCCGTCGGGGACGGGCGAATCACCGTCGACGGCACACCGATTGACGACCTGAGTGATGCCGAACTTCGGCACAAAGTCGTCCTGGTCAGCCAGGAAGTTCACGTGTTCGTCGGGACGATCGCCGACGATCTCCGGTTGTGCGCACCAGATTCGGACGATGCAAAGATCACCGAAGCCGTCGAAACGATGAAAGCTCAATGGATCCATGAGCTTCCGGACGGGCTCGAGACCAGGGTCGGGGCGGGCGGGTACCAGTTGACGGCGGCACAGGCACAGCACATAGCCCTCGTCCGGCTGGCTCTGCTCGACCCGCCCGTCGTCATCCTCGACGAGGCGACTGCCGAAGCCGGAACCACTGCAGCAGGTCTACTCGATCAGGCAGCCGAGCTCGCAGTCACCGGCAGGACTGCCGTGGTGATCGCACACCGCCTGAGCCAAGCAGTCCGCGCCGATCGCATACTCGTCATGAGCGGTGGCCGCGTGGTCGAGAGCGGGACACATGACGAACTGATCGGCGCGGACGGTTCCTACGCTGCACTGTGGGAAGCCTGGTCGGTACGGAGCTAGAACCCCGCCAGGCTCACCTGAAAGCCGTTACAACTCAGCTGCTACGACGCCTGCGGGCGATGTCCGCCAGGACGACTCCGGCGGCAACCGAGGCGTTGAGCGACTCGACCGGACCCGCCATCGGAATCGACAGGATCGCGTCGCAGTTCTCGCGGACGAGGCGCGAAAGGCCCTTGCCCTCGGAACCGACCACGATCACCACGGGACCGCTGCCGTCGAAATCGTCGAGAGTGGTGTCACCTTCGGCGTCGAGACCGACGACCTGAACACCCTTCGACGCCCAGTCCTTGAGCGTGCGAGTGAGGTTGGTTGCCCGAGCAATCGGCAGACGAGCGGCAGCACCGGCGCTGGTACGCCAAGCGACAGCACTCACGCTCGCGCTACGACGCTCCGGAATCACGACGCCGTGTCCACCGAAAGCTGCGACCGAGCGCACAACGGCACCCAGGTTGCGGGGATCGGTGATGTTGTCCAGCGCGACGAGCAGAGGGGGCTCGGCGTGCTTACGTGCCTCGGACAGAAGATCGTCCGGGTGCGCGTAGCGGTACGGCGGAACCTGCAGAGCGATGCCCTGGTGAAGACCGTTGGCGCTGAGGCGATCCAGATCCGAGCGCGGCACCTCGAGGATGGAGATACCGGCGTCGGCAGCCCGCTGAACGGATTCCTTCAACCGGTCGTCGCTCTCGGTACCGACAGCCACCCACAGCGCCGTCGCCGGAACACCCGCGCGCAGGCACTCCACCACCGGGTTGCGACCGAGCACGGTCTCGGGACCGTCGAGAACCTTGCGGCCCGGACCCGGACGGCCACCGCGGCCCTGGTTCTGCTTCTCGTCGGCCCGGGCGGCGCGCGCTGCACGCTTCGCCGCTGGGTGCTTGGTGCGTGCCTCGGCGGGAGGCGTAGCACCGCGGCCGGCGAGACCACGCTTGTGCTGGCCACCGGAACCGGCAACCTGGCCCTTCTTGGTGCCGCCCTTACGGACTGCGCCGCGCCTGCTCGAGTTTCCAGCCATTGTTACTGCCCTGCCTTAAGGGACCATTCGGGTCCGTCGGGAGTATCGGTTACTTCGATACCCGCCTTGATGAGGCGATCGCGGACCTCGTCCGCCACCGCCCAGTTCTTTTCCGTACGTGCCTGCTGCCGACGATCGAGATCGGCCCGCACCAACACGTCCAAAGCTTCCATTGCCGTCTCGGTGTCGCCACCGGACTGCGTCCAATGCTCGTCGAGTGGGTCGACGCCCAGGATCGCGAGCATGGCCCGCACCTGACCGGCAGCCACCCGAGCCGCGTCGAGATCACCGGCAGCGAGCGCGGAATTACCCTCGCTCGCCTTGCCGTGAATCTCGGCCAACGCGATCGGCACCGACAAGTCGTTGTCGAGAGCCGCCGCGAAACCTTCGGTCCAAGTACCGAGTTCGACGCCACCCGCACGCTTGTGTGTGCGCAGGACGAACGACTCGAGCCCCTGGTAGGACTTCGCGCTTTCGTCCAACGCCTCGTCCGAGTACTCGAGATTGGAACGGTAGTGCGCACTACCG
>NZ_LEKE01000100.1:0-15453 GCF_001029585.1 Rhodococcus sp. ARP2
GTCGACGCCGGCGTCGACCAGGGGAGTGAGGATGCGGCCGAGTTCAGCCGGGCTCTGGGCGATACGAGCGTCGTAGTGGCCGGACTTCCACTGCGAGAATCGGTAGACGATCGCGAACTCGTTTCCGACAGCCTCTCGGATTGCGGCGACGACCTCGGCCGGGAAACGGGTGCGGGCTTCCAGTGATCCGCCGTATTCATCGGTGCGGACATTGGTTCCGGCCCACAGGAATTCGTCGAGCAGGTAGCCGTGCGCTCCGTGCAACTCGAGCCCGTCGAAACCGGTGTTCTTCGCGTTGAGTGCGGCGTCGACCCACGACTGCTTCAAGGTGTCGAGATCCGAGGTGGTGAATTCTCGTCCCAGACGGGTGCCGTCCAGCGCCAGGCCGGAGGGGCTGACGGTTTCGACCTCGGGGTTCAGACGCGAGTTTTCGCCGCGCTCGACTCCGAGGTGCCACAGCTGAGGAATGATCGATCCACCCTCGGCGTGCACGGCGTCGACTACCGACTTCCAGCCGCCCAGGCTCGAATCACCGTAGATGCGCGGTACGCGGGTGTGCGGGCCGGCTGCCGGGTCCGGGATATAGGTGCCTTCCGTGATGATCAGGCCGACCCCGCCCGCTGCGCGACGACGGTAGTACTCGGCCACGTCGGCGCCGGGGATTCCGTCAGGAGAGAAGGCGCGAGTCATCGGGGCCATCGCAAAACGGTTGCGCAACGAGAGTGATTTGACCTCGAAAGGCTCGAAGAGGCCGCGCAACGCGGGGGCCTCGGGTGCTGTCGATGTGTCGGGAAGAGTCACGGGTTTGTTCAACGCGGCGGACCCTTGACCTATTCCGCCGCCTGACTTTATCTCACCGAAATCTGCAAAAGGTTGCGTACGTTCGGTTTTCGATTGATGTCCACGTCGACCAAACTTAGTTTGTGCATTAACTATTAACATGCGATATGGTCGTGCGGAAAGTTCTTGAGGGCGGTATCGAGCACGAAAGAGGACGCGCGAGCATGACAACAACGGTGCCGGACGAGCGGACCGGAGAGCTGGAGCCGATTCCGGAGCGGCCGTACCCGAAGCGTCGTGATCCCAAGGGGTCGTGGATGTTCGACATGATCAAGACCGCCGATCACAAGAAGATCGGGATCATGTACATGATCACGGCTTTCGTGTTCTTCTTGATCGGCGGCCTGATGGCCCTGTTCATGCGTGCGGAACTGGCTGTCCCCGGGATGCAGTTCCTCTCGAACGAGCAGTTCAATCAGTTGTTCACCATGCACGGCACGATCATGTTGCTGCTGTACGCGACGCCCGTCGTTTTCGGCTTCGCGAACTACATACTTCCGCTGCAAATCGGTGCCCCGGACGTGGCCTTCCCGCGCTTGAACGCATTCGGCTTCTGGCTCTTCACTTTTGGTGGTTTGATCGTACTCGGCGGATTCCTCACGCCGGGCGGCGCTGCCGACTTCGGTTGGACTGCGTACACCCCGCTGTCGGGTGCGGTGCACAGCCCCGGCGTCGGAGCCGACCTGTGGGTCTTCGGACTGACAGTGGGCGGTCTCGGCACTATTCTCGGTGCGGTCAACATGATCACCACGGTGATCTGTTTGCGCGCACCAGGCATGACGATGTTCCGGATGTCGATCTTCACCTGGAATATCTTCATCACCAGCATTCTGATCTTGATGGCGTTCCCGCTGCTGACCGCTGCATTCATGGGTCTGTTCGTCGACCGTCACCTCGGTGGCCACATCTTCGACCCGGCGTCAGGTGGAGTTCTGTTGTGGCAGCACCTGTTCTGGTTCTTCGGGCATCCCGAGGTGTACATCATCGCGCTGCCGTTCTTCGGCATCGTCTCGGAGATCTTCCCGGTCTTCAGCCGTAAGCCGATCTTCGGATACACCGGTTTGGTTTACGCGACACTGGCGATCTCAGCTCTGTCCATCGCGGTGTGGGCTCACCACATGTATGCGACGGGTGCTGTTCTCCTGCCCTACTTCTCGTTCATGACGTTCCTGATCGCCGTGCCGACAGGTGTGAAGATCTTCAACTGGATCGGCACGATGTGGAAGGGGCAGTTGACCTTCGAATCGCCGATGCTGTTCTCGGTCGGCTTCCTGATCACATTCCTCTTCGGTGGTCTGTCGGGCGTTATTCTCGCGAGTCCGCCGATCGACTTCCACGTCACCGACACGTATTTTGTTGTCGCCCACTTCCACTACGTGGTCTTCGGTACGGTCGTGTTCGCCACGTACGCCGGTATCTACTTCTGGTTCCCGAAGATGACCGGTCGCATGATGGACGAGCGCCTCGGCAAGTGGCACTTCTGGACCACGTTCGTCGGCTTCCACGGCACGTTCCTCGTCCAGCACTGGCTCGGTGGCGAAGGTATGCCCCGTCGTTACGCCGACTACCTGCCCTCGGACGGATTCACGGTGCTGAACTCGGTGTCCACGATCTTCGCCTTCGTGCTCGGCGCGTCGACACTGCCGTTCATCTGGAACGTTTTCAAGAGTTACCGCTACGGCGAGGTGGTCACCGTCGACGATCCGTGGGGTTACGGAAACTCGCTGGAGTGGGCGACCACCTGCCCACCGCCGCGTCACAACTTCACCGAGTTGCCGCGCATCCGTAGCGAGCGTCCGGCGTTCGAGCTGCACTACCCGCACATGGTGGAGCGAATGAGGGCGGAAGCGCACGTGGGCCTCACCGGGCAACCCACGTCGACGTTGGAGAAGAGTGACGATCATCGCCAGATTGATTAGTGCGATAATAGTTACTGCACTAATCAATCTGGTAACATCGGATTCATGACGACGAAGGCTCCGCAGACGCAGATGGACGATCCGCTGGCTCTCGACCGGCAGGTGTGTTTTGCACTTGCGGTCGCGAACCGGGCAGTCCTGTCCGTCTACCGGCCACTGCTCGAGCCGATGGGCCTCACACATCCCCAGTATCTGGTGATGCTTGCCCTGTGGGGGAAGTCGCCGATGGCGGTCAAGGAAATCGGGCAGGCATTGCAGCTCGATTCGCCGACACTCTCGCCGCTCCTCAAGCGACTCGAGGCGTCCGGGTTGATCACGCGAACCCGTAGCCGCGCCGACGAACGTCAACTCGACGTCGACCTCACCGAAGCCGGTGTGGCACTGCGTGACGAGGCGGAGAAGATACCGCCGGCGGTTGTCGCGAAGCTCGGCGTCAGCCTCGCCGAACTCGAAGAACTCCACAACGTTCTGACGCGGGTCAACGAGGCCGCGCTCCGCGCCGGCGCTTTGGACCAATGAGAGAAATGTGATGACCACATCTGAAAGAAACGTGACGACTGCGTCAAGACCGATGCGTACCGAACAGGTGACTTCCGTGACTTCCAAAAAGCAACGCACGAGCCCGAATCCCCTTCAGTGGTTGGGTTATTCAGTGGGGCGCAAGTTGCCCGATTCGATGCAGGACTGGGTGCGAAACGACCTGATCGGTGACTGGGCTGTGCCACGTCACCTGATCCGCAGCATGGTGCCGTTCATTCCCGTCTTCGCGGCCTTCATGCTCTTCCCCGGGCCGTGGGCCCTGCGGGCGTCGATGGTGCTGCTCGGAGTGCTTCTGGCGCTGTTCTATTCGGTCTCCTACATGGCTCAGAACAGGTCGCGTCGCCTCGAGCGTCACGGTTTGCCTTCCGACCTCGAGAACCCGAAGAAGATCTCGCGCCACGACGCCGAGAAGGCCGCCTACGAGAAGTTGCACGGCGGCCCCGCGACCTAGACGCTTCGGTCAGATGCCGTGAAGGGCGCTGCCGCCGTTCATCTCGCAGACGCCCTGCTCCATGGCCGCCGAGAAACCACCTTCAGGGTCGGTCGAGCGAAGAGCCGATTCGACGTCCTGCTCTACCAGGTATCCGTTGATTGCGATCGCCGCGGTTGAACCTGCAGCCGCAGCATTGATTACCTGTGCGCGAGGGTCGACGACGTTGCCGGCGCCCCAGATACCGGGAACACTGGTGGCGCCGGAATGATCGACAGCCACGAATCCCGTGGGGCTGGCTTTGCAGCCGAGTCGCGTCAGATGTGCGTCGTTCGGAACGAAACGCGGCGCAACGAACAGTGCTGAGCGCGCAACCAGTTGGCCGTTGTCGAGTTCGACGGCTTTCAGTTTGCTTTTCTCGCAGACCAATCCAGATACCGATCCGTCGGCAACCGTCACTCCTCGGGCAGCCAGTCGCGCGCGTTCGTCGGGGGTGAGCGAGATCTTGTCGGGGAAGAACGTCACATCCGACGACCACTGTCGGAGTAGAAACGACTGGTGAAGTGACATCTCGCGAGCGTCGCCGCCGAGAACGCCGATCGGTTGGTTGCTGATCTCGTACGCATGGCAGTACGGGCAATGGAGCACGCTTTGCCCCCAAAGCTCCTGGATTCCTGGTATTTCCGGGAGTGAATCCCGTAGGCCGGTGGCAACCAGCACAGTGCGAGTTTCGAGCGTCGTGCCTCCCGACAGTTCGACGACAAAGCCGGGTTCGATACCGCGCCAGGAGATGTCGACTACGTCGTCGCGTTTGAATTCGACTCCGTACGTCTGTAATTCGCTGCGTCCGACGGCGAGCAACTCACCTGGCGCCATGCCGTCTCGCGAGAGGAAGCCGTGCATGTGTGCTGCCGGTGTGTTGCGCGGTTTGCCGGAATCGATGACGGCGACCGAGCGCCGAGCACGACCCAACACCAGGGCTGTACTGAGTCCGGCGGCGCCACCGCCGACGATCACGGCGTCGAGGATCTCTGTTTCAGTGTGTGTTCGCATGAGCACAGATTGCTCGCGGAGGAGGTTCGTCAGCAACTAATGTTGCCATTTCTGGGAATCGTCGTCAGACTCGGCACCATGAATGTCAACGGTCCGCACATCGATGCCGCCATCTCGCAGATCGGCGCGCGCCTCAAACGCATTCGTACACAGAGGAACGTCACGCTCACAGCGCTGTCCGAGTCCACCGGTATTTCGAAGAGCACCCTGTCGAGGCTCGAAGCGGGGGAGCGTCGACCCAGTCTGGAGTTGCTGCTTCCGATCGCGCTTGCCCACCAAGTGCCGTTGGACCAACTGGTTGCGGCACCACAGGTCGCCGATCCACGTATCCAGAGTGCGCCTCGAAGCGTCAGTGGGCGAACGGTATTGCCGCTGACTCGGCAACCCGGTGGGCTGCAGGCATTCAAGATGACCATCCCGGCAAGCCAGACGGACCCCGACCCGCAAGTGCACGACGGCTACGAATGGCTGTACGTCTTGTCGGGGAGGTTGCGGTTGGTGTTGGCCGATCACGACATCGTGATGGGTACGGGTGAAGCTGCTGAATTCGACACCCGAAACCCGCATTGGTTCGGTAGTGACGGCGGCGGCCCGGTCGAGGTACTGAGTCTGTTCGGCCCCCAAGGAGAACGCATCCACGTACGGGCCAAGCCTTCGCCGAAGTGATGGCCAGTCATACTTTCATTCGATGCTGCCGGAAGCGAAGAGGACAGTGAGGATCCGTGCGAATCGAAATTGACGACCTGAGTCGGGATGTGGTCCGTGCTCTACTGACCGAACATCTCGCCGACATGCATGCGACCTCGCCCGCGGACAGCGTTCACGCGCTGGACATCACCGGGCTGACGGATAGTTCCGTGACCATGTGGACGCTGTGGAGCGAAGGTGACGATCTACTCGGTTGTGTTGCACTCAAGGAACTGTCGTCGACCGGTGGCGAGATCAAGTCGATGCGAACCTCATCGGTAGCTCGAGGGCGTGGCGTGGGTACGCGACTTCTTCAACACGTCGTGGACGAGTCGAGACAACGAGGTTACCGGCAACTCGAATTGGAGACCGGCACACAGGACTTCTTCGATCCGGCACGCCGACTGTATGCGAGATTCGGGTTCGTCCCGTCTCCACCGTTCGGAAACTACCGCGAAGATCCGAACAGTGCATTCTTCGTTCTCACCCTGTGAGCAGCTCTCATTCGGTGAACATTCTGGCAGTTATTCGTCGTACTGCGCTCTCGGAGTTCATGATTGCGGTGTCGAGCACGAGCCGTTCCGTGGTCCACGGCTCGTAGTCTCGATCCAGGATTTCCTGCCACGTAGGTAGTACAAGATCCGGGATGTCGACGACTCGCCGTTCTGCGCGTCTGCGATGCTCGTCGGGATCCGAACAGATGACTTCGACACTGAGCAAGCGCGCCGAATTATGTTGTGCGGTAGCGGACCAGGCGTTTCGTGTCGCCTCGACTGGGTTGACGCATTCGACCACGACCGAGAGTCCCAGTCGCAATTGTTCGGCGGCGAGCGCGTACCCGGTGATGTATCCGGCGGTCCCGGATACATCAGCGATACCGCTGCGGATCAGCGACTGTTCGATGGTATCGATCCGCACGTAGGGGATCTTGTGATGCTGAGCAAGCGCCCGCGCGATCGTCGATTTGCCGGTGGCCGGCAAACCACCGATCACGACCAGTGCCGCGTCGGCCGACGGCGGGGGGTTGTGTCCGGCATCCACCATCCCCGCAATGTACGGGGCGTCGTCGATTCACATCGACTCGCCCCGTACTCCTCTCAGTTCGAGGTCGCGAACTCTCGTGCTTCGAACGCCAGGTCGTCGGCGGCGGATTCCATCCGTGCCGTCGCACGGTTGGGCGCTGTCAGCACGGCGACAATCGGAACTGCCAACGCCAGCAGGCCGAGAACGAAGACAGGGAAGAGGAATGAGAACACTTCGAGTCCCTGCGGCGCCGGGGCTGCCGCGTCGTGAACAACCTCGACTGCGGCCATTCCGGTGTAGTGCATACCGACGACGGCGATGCCCATGATGATTCCGGCGACAAAACGCAGAATCGTGGACTCGAGCACCATGGTGAACCACAGTGCAGCGGTTCCGGCGACGACTGCGATGAGAACCGACAATGCAACGAAGAGCAGGTCGTAGTGGATCTCACCCTGAAAGCGCAAGGCGCGCATGCCGGTGTAATGCATGATGTTCACGGCGAGACCGGTCACCACGCCGCCGATCAGAAGCCGCGTCCAGCGGAATTCGGTCCCGATGATCAGCAGACCGACAAAAACAGCACCTACTGAGATGATCGCGGAGATCACGGTCCATCCGAGGTTGTATCGAATGGGACTGCCGGGGACTGCGAAGCCGAGCATGGCGATGAAGTGCATCAGCCAGATGGCGACACCACCGATCGACAGGGCAGCCATGGCGAGCCATCGCATGCGTGTGGCGGTTGTTGTCGCCGACGCTGAATGCCTGGTGCACGCCAGGCCGACTACCGACCCGACCACGGACACGACGTAGGCGAGCCCGAGCAGCCAGATTCCCATCGAGAAATGGTGCATTTCATCCGACATGCCAGTTCCTTTCGGCGACGATTCGCATCTGGTGATTCATCTAGACGACTGCTTCAGCTGCAAGTCGTTCGAGGGAGTACTCGGTGACGGCGATCAGCGCGCGTTTGGCCGATTCGCGGTTTCGGGCGTCGATCTCGATCATGGGAACGCGGTTGGGTAGCGCCAATGCCTGCCGGAGATCGCTCGCCGAATGGATTGGTGCGCCGTCGAAACGGTTGACCGCCACAATGAACGGGAGCCCTCGCGCCTCGAAGAAGTCGACTGCAGCGAAGCTGTCTTCCAGGCGGCGCGTGTCGACCAGAATGACCGCACCGATTGCACCGGTGATCAAGTCGTCCCACATGAACCAGAAGCGGCGCTGTCCCGGGGTTCCGAACAGATAGAGGACCAGGTCGTCGGCGAGTGTGATGCGCCCGAAGTCCATCGCGACCGTCGTGGTGCTCTTGTCGGGAGTGGAACCGAGATTGTCGATACCGTCGCTGGCGTCGGTGACCATTGCCTCCGTGCGAAGGGGGACGATTTCGGAGACGGTCCCCACAAGCGTCGTCTTGCCAACACCGAAACCCCCGGCGATCACGATTTTTGTCGATTTCACGCGAGACGATGAGTCAGAGTGCCCGAAGTCCACTGAGGGTCCTTTCGATCAGTTCGCGTCGCTCGACTCGAGATGCGTCGCTTCGCAGAGTGGCATGTATTTCCAGTGATCCGGCTACTACGAGGTCGGCAACCAGTACCCGCACGACTCCGATCGGAACACCGAGGTGGGCAGCGATCTCGGCAATCGAGATCCGCTGCTCGCAGAGTGCGACGATCGATGCACGAATATCTTGCGGTGCAAGATTGTTCGAGACCACGTCCTCGATCGTCGCGATGATCGCTTCGAGCGGGAGGTCGATGGACGGCAGGGTCCGACCTTCGGTGAGCGCGTACGGCCGGACCAAGCTGGGTTCGGGGTCGTCGTACTCGGATTGATGGTGAGGCATCGAACTCAAATACCCTGCGACGTTCGCGGGGCAATGTCCATCGTGGTCCCGACGCGATCGACGAGAGTCGCCATTTCGTAACCGATCTGGCCGATGTCGCATCCGGCGACAGCGAGCGCGGCAAGGTAAGCGCCGCTACCGACGCCCATGAGAAGCAGGTAGCCGTTCTCCATCTCGACGACGGACTGCATGACGGCCCCACCGTCGAAGAGGCGTGACGCCCCCGCGGACAGGCTGGCGAGTCCGGAAGTGACAGCGGCCAATTGATCCGCCCGATCAAGCGGAAGGTGTGTGCTCGAGGCGGTCAACAACCCGTCGGCTGAGACGATGATCGCGTGACTCACACCCGGCACGTCTCGGGCAAAAGCCGAAACCAGCCAGTCGAGTGCGCGGGGAGTCTCTTGGGCTCCGACAGTGTTCACTGTTCTCCTTCATCGTTGTGCAACATCGTGGACGATTCGAAAGACTGTCCGCCATCGGGCTGATGGTCGGCGGCGCGCCGACGCCCTCGTTGTACTCCGGATTGGTAACTGCTCCAACCACGTTGGACGTCCGCCGGATTGGATGCATGGCGCTGTGTCGTACCGCCTCCGCCGACGGCACCAGGAACCAGGCGGGCTCCGCGGTCTCGAATGGGCAGACCGGAATCGGCGATCTTGGTGACCGGCATCTCGAACGAGGTCCGAGCGGCCAGCCAGCCTTGATCCGCGTCGGTAGTCCACGAGCTGCCGGTGGAAGTCGCTGAAGTCTCCGCCGTCGGATCCACGAGCCATTCCGACACCATCCGGGCGAAAATCGGCATCGTGGTCGGAGCAGAGGGTACGCCGTTCGAGTTGCCGTCGCCCGCGCCGTCAGCCCTCGCCGATGCGCGAGCAGAGAGCCCGTCACGGGTGCGTGAGGAGAAGAATGCCGCAGTATTTGTCGGCGTCGGGGCTGAGAGCCGGTGCCGCGGCGGCGGGGTTGTCGACGGTTGTGGACCCACCGGGATCTCGGGACCCTGTGCCGGCGAGGTGAATTCCGGCGACGGAGTACGAACGGGAAGGGACGTCGATGTGCTTGTGCCCTCGGGATCGGGCAGAGGAGCGAAGGACGACACCGAGGTGGCGGGTGCAGCAGTGGTCGGAGTCGAGGTGCTGACTGCCGGTACTCCACTTGTGCCCGGAGTGCGACGTGGTAATCCCGAAGGCGCTGTTGCCGTCGGTGTCGATTGCGGTGTGATCGGGGCGAACGTCTCAGTCCGATCGGTACTGTTACCGGGCGTTCGACGCGGGAGATCAGCGAAACTTCTGGTCGCAGGCTGCGGGGGTGCGGATTCGGTCGGGACGGGCTGTGACCATGAGGGTGCAGGCGGTGTTGGAGGGGGAGTCCGATCGAGCGTGGGAACGGGTCCGGTTCGCGGCGTGCGGATCTCGGGTCCCCGAGACGAATCGAGTATCGACGTCGGTAGGAGCACCGTGGCGGTGATGCCGCTGTGCGTCGATGACGTTGCCGTCGGGCGCAGGCGCACAGAGATGTTGTAGCGACGGCTGATTCGGCTCACGACGAACAAACCCATGCGACGCGCTGTATCCGCGCTCATCTCGCCGCCGGCGGCGAGGCGCTCGTTGGCATCGAGGATATCGGCAGGCGACATGCCGATACCGAGATCTGCGATCTCGACGATCATGGAGCCGTCGATAGTGCGGGCAGCGTTGATGGAGACGGTGGTCTCCGGTGGGGAGTACCGCAGAGAATTGTCGAGCAGCTCAGCGATGAGGTGAACGACGTCCGGGGCAGCATGACCGGTGACGACTCCGGGCGGGATCTGCCCGAGTTCGACGCGTCGATACTCCTCGACGCCTGATACCGCGGCGCGAAGGGTATCGCCGAGAGCGACGGGGGCGGTCCTGGCGCGGCGTACATCGGTTCCGGCGAGAACCAGCAAGTTGTCGCCGTTTCGACGCATTCTCGCGGCGATGTGATCGAGCCGGAACAGATTCTCGAGGCGACGCGGGTCGTCTTCGTCCTGCTCCAACTGTTCGATCAAACCGAGTTGCTGGTCGACGAGGGACTTATTGCGCCTCGACAGCGTTTCGAACATGTCGTTGACCTGGCGCCGCAGGGTGGCCTGCTCGCCGGCAAGCGTGATGGCCTGACCGTGCATGTCGTCCACCGCGCGCGCAAGCTCGCCGATTTCCTCGTGGGTGCGGATCGGGACACGGGCGAAGTCGAGTTCGTCGGTACTGGCACCTGCGCGAATTCGTTCGATCGCGTCGGGGAGTCCGCGTCGTGCGGCCTGCAATGCGGCAAATCGCAACCGGCGGATCGGATCGATGAGCGATCGGCTGATGACGAGGGCGATGGCCAGTGCCAGCAGAACCGCGCCGAGCACGATTGCAGTGTCACGGAGTGCTGCGGTTCGTGCTGCATTGGATTCGGCGGTGACGGTGTCGCCGAACTCGGTGACGGTGGTGTCGGTCAGGCTGTTGTACTGGTCGTTGCCGGATTTCAGATCGGCGCCGACGCGGCTCCCCAGAGGAGAGGTCGACGGAGTTGATCCGAGGGCGTTGATCCGGTTCTGAGCAGAGTTGCTGAGGGTCTGGACGGTGTCGTTACTCCCGTCGATGGCCAGAATGTTGTTCAGAGCGACCAGTTCGGCACCGGCAGCACTGACCATCGACGTACGAGCTTGCTGGTCCGGATCACCGGAGCCGAAGAGGATTCGTTGTTCGGCAAGCGCTCGTCGCGCATCCCAGAGTGCCGAGAGTCGACCACCCTCTTCGCGCAGCGCCGGACGCTGAGAATGCTCGACGACGCTGGTGAAGGTGCTCGAGAGCGCGCGCGAGACTTCGCCGACCCGCGAAACCAAGCGTGCGGGAGCCACCGCGCCGGCGGCGATCTCCTCGGTGATGGAACGGCTCTCGGCGAGCGCCGAAGTTACTTGGTCGTTGAGGTCGTCGTCGGAATGGAACGCGCGCGCGGCGTCGACCAGTTGGTCCATTGCGTCCGAAACTGCTTGTGTTGCCGGGCCGGTGTCAGTGCGTGCCGATGCGGCTTCGGCGAGTTCGTACAGCGCGGATTCGAGGTTGATCGCGGCGGGCACTGCGAGGGCACGCTCGGATGAGGAACTCAGCTGTGCGGCTTCTTCGAGTTCTGTCTGAACTCGAAGTGCGCCGAGGACGACGGCGACGATCATCGGCAATGCGAGAACGGCGATGACTTTCCAGCCCAGGCGCCATTCGCCGATCGACCACCAAGAGGTTGTCGTGTGTGAATCGTGTTTCATGCGGAACATGGCCCCTTCACGTCAACCCCCCGTGGGTCATTGCCCGAACCCCTTCAATCCGGTTTGACCAGAAGGGGTAGTTAGCTGAACGGTAACAGACTGTTCGCTGGCTCGCTACATCCCAGTTGGCTTCATGGATCGCCGACGACTATATCCGGATTGTAAGGCCAGGTGAAAGGGTAAACGGACAAGTGCGGCGAATGGGATAGCCGGGTTGTTCGATTCGGTAACTCGTCGACTCGTTGATGTGCGGCGCGCGGGAATCTCCGGAGGGATCCGCCTCAGGACCTGACATCGAGGACACGTCCGAACGAGGCGCACTCGCATGTCAGACTGTGGAAACCGCACCGATGACCGAATCGAACCTTGGAGCCATAGTGGGTGGACCTGCTCGCGACGCGTTGCGCGCGATCGCCGAACTGCTCGCCCCTGACAGCACTGTCGTCATCGACCGTGTGACTCTCGCGATCGACTATCCGGAACGGTATGTCGAAGTACAGAACGAGCTGTACTCACAGACGCTCGAGAAGCCGCACCCGGAATTGGCGTGGTTTGCTCTCGTCGACGCGTTGCACGACCGAAAACTCCTGGTCTGGGTGGACTGGAACGAGGACGCTGCCGAGGTTCTCGGTCAGCTGAGAGCGCTCGAGTCGGCGCCGGCAGGATCGTGGGAGTGGGCGCAGAGTCTTGCCATGACCTTCGATCGATCTGCCGGACTCGAATCGCTTCTCGCTCGAGTCGGCGACAACATCACCGAGACGGGCGTTTCACTTGCCTGGCTCGACAGCGACAGCGATACGTTTCTCATCGCGCTCGTCCCGAGTGTTCACGGTGCAACACTCGTCGAACTCGCGCTGGCAACCGGGCACTGCGTGCGCGTGTTCTAGAGTCTCAGCGTTTGCCGAGCAGGCGGCGCAACCCTTCGATTCGATCGCTCAGTCTGGGCGGCGTGTGCTCGGGATCCATCAGTGCATTTTCAGCGAGCACGTGGTCTTCGCCGTCGACTGTATTCCGGTCGAATTCGCGCAGACTGCGAGCGTCGGAGGTCGAGAGAGCGCGAACCGTCGACAACAGTGACTGCTCACCCAACGCGTCGTCGACTTCTTCTTCGGTGACGTCGAGGTGCTCGCTGAGTAGCCGGCGCCTCAATCCGATGATCGAGGCGCGCAACTCGACATCTGCGTCGTCGTCGGATTCGACGGCGATGTCGCACTCGGTGTCGAAGCCCATCGAACGGTTGTTGAGGTTCGACGACCCGATTCGCAGGAGGCGATCGTCCATCACGAGGACCTTGGCATGCACGTAAATTGGTGCGCCGGAAGAGGTCACGGGATAGAACGCACCGAACCGGTCGTGGATATCGGCCGACCACAGCAAATGCAGCAGGTCGTGGCGTGCCCCGTCCATCGCCTTTTGTTCGAGCCATCCATCGGCATTGCGCGGAATGACCAGAACGATCTCCGGCCCGTCGGCCTCACGTAGACGCGCGGCAATCGCCTCGGCCAGCGTGCGTGAGGCGAGGTACTGGCTTTCGATGTACAGCGTGTGTTCTGCCCCGGCGATGGCCGCGAGATAGAGCGCCTCGATCTCGCGTACCTCTGTGCGTTCGCCGAGTTCCGGCAGCGTTCTGGCGATGGCCACGTCGACGACGCGCAAGGTAGGAGCCAAATTGACCGGCCACGGCGTCGCCGTGCTCTGGACCGGTGGGAGGTCCTCTCCGGTTGCGGATTTCCAGCGTGCCCGCGCTAATTCGCCGATGGCCGCGGCAGCATTGCCGTCGACCGCTGTGGTTGCGTCATGCCAAGGGCCGTAACGTCTTCCGCTCGGTGTGATCCGGTAGTCGTTGCGGTCGACGTGATCCGAGGTGTCCCAGCGGTCCACCGTCATGTCGATGCCGCCGCAGAACGCCAGAGCGTCGTCGATGACGATGATTTTCTGATGGTGCGCCGCACCCACGGGATGGGCGCCGTCGATCTCGAACCGCAGGCGCTCGTCGGTCAGCCAGTTGGACACGAAGACGGGAGTCATGCCGCGCCCAATTGCGGTGAACGCGCCGATGTTCCATTTGAGTACGAGGATTTCGAGGTCGGGTTTCTCGCGGACCAGCCAGCGGAGGAACATTCCCAATCGGTTGGGGCCGTCGAGCGTCTGCTTGCCTGGTTCGAGTTTGATGCGCGTGTCGAAGTCCCAGCCGATCAACATGATTCGCTTTTCCGCTTGCAGCATTGCGGACTTCGCATGATGAAAGTAGTCAGCGGCGTCGACGATGCAGGCAAGATTGTCCGCCGGTTCGATGCGCCAGCAGGTTTCGCCCGGAATCAGTATTCTGTTCATTCGCCGATTCCCAGGTACGCGGTCAGTTCGCGCGCCGCCGCTTGGCCGGCGCGGTTGGCTCCGATCGTCGACGACGACGGTCCGTATCCCACCAGGTGCACGCGAGGGTCCGCTTCGACCTGCGTGGCGAGGCGCCCGGTCATCGGGATTCCGCCACCCGGTCCGCGCAGGTGCAACGGCGCCAGGTGATCGAGTGAGCTACGAAAACCGGTGCACCACAAGATGACATCGGCGTCGACGACGGTACCGTCGGCCCACTTCACGCCGTTCGGAAGAATTTCGGAGAACATCGGCAGTCGATTCATCACACCACGCTCTCGCGCTGCCCGGATGGCAGGCGTCACGGGGAGGCCGGTCACCGAGACAACGGATCCCGGTGGCAGGCCGCGTCGTACACGATCTTCGACCATGGCAACCGCATCGCGGCCGATGTCCGGCGTGAACGGCTCGTCGCGGAACTCGGGTTCGCGCCGCGTCACCCAGGTAGTGGTCGTGACGCGTGAGATCTCGTCGAGCAGTTGGACGGCCGAGATACCGCCGCCGACCACCACAACATGTTTGCCTTCGAACTCCGCAGCGGTTCGATAGTCCTTCGTATGGAGCTGTCGGCCACGGAAGGACTCGGCCCCGCGATAGTGGGGGATGAAGGGGCGCTCCCAGGTTCCCGTCGCGTTGATCAAGCCTCGCGCCGCGAACACCCCCTGGTCGGTTTCGATTCGCAGTCGCTCTTCCCTCGGACACACCACCCGTGTGTGTACCGGGCGGTGGACGGGAAGTTCGAATTGCTTTTCGTACAGTTCGAAGTAATGGGGGACCGCCACCGATGCAGGCACTTGTTCGGCGTCTGTACCGGTGGTTTCCGCAAAGGACATCCCCGGGAGGTCGTGCACACCGTTGACGGTGCTCAGTGTCAGGCTCGGCCAGCGGAACTGCCACGCTCCACCCGGACCGGACGCATGATCGAGCACCACGAACCCCGATTCGGGTTCGATTCCGAACTTGCGCAGGTAGTACGCGGCGGAGAGTCCGGCCTGTCCCGCGCCGATCACCACCACGTCAACCGGGTGTGGTTGCTGTGCGGCAAGGTCGTCTGTACTCATCGGTAATCTAACCTCCTGATGTACAGAACTTAGCTGCAGAGAAGTATGCGGACGGTAGCGGCGCCTCGGAACTCCCGTGTGTCGAGCCTTCCAGAAACGAAAGTGAGCGGACATGATCGGGTTCTCCCGTGACGGCAACGTCGTGACCATCGAGTTGCAGCGTCACGAGCGTCGTAATGCGCTCAGCGCCGAACTCTGCATCGCAATACGGGACGCGATGAACGCGGCAGTCGCCGAGCATGCGCACGTTGTCGTCATCACCGGTGAGGGATCGGCGTTCTGTGCAGGCGCGGACCTGTCCGGCGACGTCTACATGGAGGGCTTCACCGACCGCTTGTTCGAAATGCTCCGGTCGATCGACACGGCGCCCATCCCCGTCATTGCCGCTGTCAACGGTCCGGCCATCGGCG
>NZ_LEKE01000075.1:0-15283 GCF_001029585.1 Rhodococcus sp. ARP2
GCGAGCATGATCATGCTCGCGTACCCACTGGGCAGGTTGGGCGCACCGTCCATGCTTCGAAGCGTCTGGTAACGACGTGTCGGGTTCGCATGATGGTCACTGTGACGCTGGAGGTGATACAGGAAGATGTTGGTGCAGATGTGATCGCTGTTCCAACTGTGCTCCGGTGCGGCGCGCTCGTACCGCCCACTGTCCAGACGGCGACGCTTCAGTCCGTAATGTTCGAGGTAGTTGACGGTTTCGAGCAGGCAGAATCCGAAGACGGCCTGCAGCACCAGGAACGGCAGCACCGAGAGCCCGAAGACGGCGACGAGGACACCGAAGAGTACGACGGACATCAACCACGAATGCAGGACGTCGTTGCGAATTGTCCACGGCTTCTTACCCAGTCGATCGAGCCTGGCTTTTTCCAGGGACCACGACGAGCGCAGAGATCCCCACACACTGCGCGGCAGGAAGGTCCAGAAGCTCTCGCCGAAGCGAGACGACGCCGGATCCTCGGGCGTGGCGACCCGCACGTGGTGTCCACGATTGTGCTCGATGTAGAAGTGGCCGTAAAACGACTGCGCCAGAGTGATCTTCGACAACCAGCGCTCGAGATCGTCCTTCTTGTGACCTAGTTCGTGTGCGGTGTTGATCCCGATTCCTGCGACGCAACCGATACTGATCGCCAGACCGATCTTGGAGATCAGCCCCAGTCCCCCGTCGATTCCGAGCCAGGACGGGTCGGTCGCCGACCAGAGATAGCAGGCCAGGACCAGGCTGGCCAACTGGAACGGTATGTAGATGTAGGTGCAGTACCGGTAGTACTTGTCGTTCTCGAGGCGCTCCATCACCTCGTCCGGCGGATTCTCGCCGTCCGGACCGAAGAAGATGTCGAGGATCGGGAGCAGGATGTAGACGAGCAACGGCCCGATCCACCACCACACCGGCGAGACCGCGTTCCACCCGAGACTGTTGAACAACGCAACCAATCCGACGGCAATGAAGACCGCCGTCGGCGGCACCAGGCCGAGCAGCCAAAGATATCTCTTCTTGTCACGCCACTGCTCGGGCGGGAGCGTCTGCCCGGACTGCGAGTTCACGTGCGTCGACACGGTCTACCTCCTCGATTCGGACCGACTCGACAACTGTGAGTCAGTTCACCCTGAGATAGACAGTACTACGCTATTTGTACAAGTGATAGACAAATAATAATCTTTGTACATTTACTCGATTTCGCCGCGTTCACGCTTCCCGATCAACGAATGCTGCCTGCTGTAGGCGAAGTAGATGACAACACCGAGGGCCATCCAGACCACGAACCTCATCCAGGTCTCCACCGACAGGTTGAACATCAACCAGAGACACGCGAGGACAGCCAGGATCGGGATCAGCGGGACCAGTGGCACCCTGAACCCGCGGGGTAGGTCCGGCCGCGTCCGACGAAGCACGAGAACCCCCAACGACACGAGAACAAACGCGAACAACGTGCCGATATTGACCATTTCCTCGAGGGTGCCGATCGGGAACACTCCGGCGAGCACCGCGACCACAACGCCGACCAAGATCGTGATCCGCACGGGAGTTCCGTGCTTGCCGGTCGGCGCCAGGCGTCGTGGCATCAGACCGTCGCGTGCCATCGCGAAGAGCACCCTGGTCTGCCCGAGCATCAGCACCATCACCACGGTCGTGAGACCGGCCAACGCGCCGAACGAGATGACGTTTTTCGCCCACGTGATGTCGTGGAAGGCGAATGCCGTTGCCAGGTTGGAAGTATCGCCCTCGAGTTCGGTGTACTTCACCATCCCGGTCAACACGAGTGTCACTGCCACGTACAGAACCGTGACGATCAAGAGCGAGCCCAGGATGCCGCGTGGCAACGCCTTCTGCGGCTCCTTCGCCTCCTCCGCAGTCGTGGCGACGACGTCGAAGCCGATGAACGCGAAGAACACCAGACTGGCTGCCGCGAGCAATCCGTACCACCCGAATGTGCTGCCACCGGCCCCGGTCACGTACGAGAACAACGACTGGTGGATGCCCTCTCCCGTCGAGCCCGGCTCCGACGGCGGAATGTACGGCGAGTAGTTGTCGGTGTCGATGTAGAACAGACCGACGATGATCACCAGCAACACCACCGCGACCTTGATCGCCGTGATCACCAGTGACACCCTCGAAGAGAGTTTTGTGCCGGTCGCGAGCAGGATCGTGATGACGGCGATCACCAGCACCGCACCCCAGTCGAACGAGATCGGCCCCAACTCGACGATCGGGCTGCGTGAACCCATCACTTCGCCGAGGTACAGCGACCAGCCTTTTGCCACCACCGAAGACGCCAAGGCGAATTCGAGGATGAGATCCCAGCCGATGATCCAGGCGACGAATTCGCCGAACGTCGCGTACGAGAACGTGTACGCGCTACCGGCAACCGGGACCGTCGACGCGAACTCGGCGTAACACAGCGCTGCCAGTCCGCAGGCGATTGCCGCGATGACAAAAGCCAGGGAAACCGACGGCCCGGCGACGTTTCCCGCCGTCCGAGCCGTGAGTGTGAAGATGCCCGCACCGATGACCACTGCGACACCGAACACCGTGAGATCCCACGAGTTCAGCTCTTTCCGGAGTTTGGTTTCCGGCTCGTCGGTGTCCTTGATGGACTGCTCGATCGATTTGGTTCGAAACAGCTTCGACCGTCCAGATCCGGCCTGCTCGTCCTTGACAGCCATTGCCGCCTCCTTGCTGGGGACCAGCAGGTCCCACCATGGGCAAGTAGAGAGATGGCATCAGCCTAAGCCCGCAGGCGCGGCTTTGTTCAGGGTTTGTCGGGAGCCTGTAGATCTGTTTCAGGGCGATCTCCTGCGCTGAGACGATCCAGGTCCGGCTCGAGGTAGATCACCCGCGCCGCAGGCACTGCAGCGCGCACGCGAGACTCGGCCTCGTCGATCGCCGTCGCCACATCCGAGATCGTCGATCCGACCGGCACCGCAACCTTGGCAGCAACAAGGATCTCCTCGGGACCGAGGTACTGCGTCTTGCAATGAATGACGCGTTCGATACGAGTTCCGTCGACCAGTGCGTTGAGGATCAGTTCGGTCTCCACCGCCGTTGCGCCCTCACCGATCAGCAGCGACTGCATTTCGATGATCAGAATGACCGCGATGATGCCGAGCAGGACACCGATGCACAGAGTTCCGATGCCGTCGAAGACCGGATTTCCGGTCACCATCGTGAGACCGACGCCGCCGAGTGCAAGGACGAGACCGATCAATGCGCCGGTGTCCTCGAGCAGCACAACCGGGAGTTCCGGGCTACGAGAGGTTCGGATGAAGTTCCACCACGACGCATTTCCCTTGAGCGGTCGTGATTCCTTCGCTGCGGTCCGGAAGCTGTAGCCCTCCAGGCAGATCGCGATGAACAGGATCGCGATTGCCACGAAAGCCGAATTGAGTTCTTCCGGATGCTGAATCTTGTGAATACCTTCGTAGATCGCGAACAGCGAACCGAGGGTGAAGAGCACCAGTGCAACGACGAACGAATAGAAGTACCGGTTGCGCCCGTAACCGAACGGGTGCAGTTGATCTGCCTCACGTTCTGCCTTCTTCTGCCCCAAGAGCAGCAAACCCTGATTGGACGTGTCGGCCACCGAGTGCACCGATTCGGCGAGCATCGACGACGATCCGGTGATCAAGAATCCGGCGAACTTGGCTACGGCAATTCCGGCATTGGCTCCGAGGGCCGCCAGAATCGCCTTCTTGCCACCATGAGCCGACACAATGTCTCCTCGCTATCGACCGAGATTCCTATCGACCGACCACTGCACTGAAAACCTGCGCAGTCGGGGTTCGTGTGGTCAGGTGTACTACGGGCTCGTCGGCAGCAATCCACGCGGCTCGGCCCCGATCGAGGTCGAGAGTGTCGGCACCGCACGTCGCAGTGACCGCGCCGTCGGTGCAGATCAGAATCCGCGGGCCGCCGGCTTCGACAACGAGGTCGGTGGCATTCGAGTCGAACTCCAGACGCGTCAAACGAAATTCAGGTGCGGGCGTGACGTACTCGTATCTGCCTGACCCTGACTGACCTGATCCTGACTGACCTGATCCTGACTGACCTGATCCTGGCGACGGGGCCGGATCGAGCACTTCGATATCGGCCCCGACGAAGTCCAGAACCCTCAACAGTTCGGGCACGTCGACGTGTTTGGGCGTCAGCCCGCCGCGCAGCACGTTGTCGGAGTTGGCCATGATCTCGACCGCGAGTCCATGGAGATACGCGTGGAGATTTCCCGCAGCGAGAAACAGTCCTTGGCCGGGCTCGAGTGTGACGCGGTTGAGCAGTAGTGCCGCCAGAACGCCGGCGTCGCCGGGGTACGCCTCGCTCAATTCCAGCGCGGTACGGATCTCGGTCACGAATTCGGCGTCGTGGTGCGCGACGTAGGTGATGCACCCGGCAAGCACGGCAGGGAGCAACGTCCCGAGCACCGTGGACGGCAGCGTGATCCATGTCGTGAACAACGCCCGGAGTCCGTCGGAATCGGGTTGGCCTTCGAGCAGACCGATGTACGGCTCCAACTCGTCGACGGCCAGAGCGCGCAGCAGTTTGACAGTCCGCGTCGGCTCGCGGAATCCGGCAAGCGCTTCGAATCTGCTCAGCGCGACAACGAGTTCGGGCTTGTGGCTGCCGTCCTTGTAGTTGCGAATCGGCGATTCCATGGGAACGCCGAGTGCGTTCTCACGACGAAAACCCTCGTCGGCTTGAACGGCGCTGGGATGCGCCTGAAGCGACAGCGGCTCTTCCGCCGCAAGCAACTTGAGCAGGAATGGGAGTCGCTCACCGAATGCATCGAGGTTCTCACGGCCGAGTTCACGCTCGGGTTCGCGGTGCAGGACCTCGAGCAACGACTCGCTTCCGGATTCGGTGATCACGCGCGCCGGGTCGCCCGGGTGGGCGCCCAACCACAACTCCGCTTCGGGATGATTCGACGGGGTCGCAAGACCGCGTAGTTCGGCAATTGCCGTTCGCGAGCCCCACGCGTAAGAACGAAGTGCACCTTCGAGTTCACGCACTTACTTCGCACCGCCCGTCAACTGCACGTACGCCGCGGCCATGTCTACTCGAGACGCCAACACGAATACCTGCTCCATCTCCGATATCACCACGTTGGTCTGGTCTTCGTCTGCCGCCACCACCAGATCGGCGTCGGCCAGTGCGTCCATCCGGCGTCTCGCCTCCCCGCGCGTGGATTCCGTCGCGAAGACGAACGCCCGCGCCGGTGGGGTCGGCAATGCGCCGTCGAGTTGCGGATCGTGAAAGAACGGGTCGTGGAACACCGAATCACGCGAAGCTGCGTCCGGCGCGAACAGAGCTCGTGCCGAACGAATCACCTCCGACATCTCGGCGGCAGCGGCATTCAGGCCCGAGCTCATCAGCGAAACGCTCGAGAACTCTGCGAGTGCTGTTGTCACGGAACCACTCCCACACAGAACGACTCGCCGGCCGCTCATTCTGGTGGCCAACGACTTGGCCGGGTTATGGAATACCTCGTTGGCCGGCCCGTCCCGCAGCGCCTCCGCATCAACGGCGTCGGCGATACGACCGAGCACCGCCGAACGGTCCTCGATCGATCCCTTGCCCTCGATTTCGGCGGCAACGGCGAGGAAGACGGCGAGGAACCGCGTCATCGTGTGCCTCGGCGAGGCGTAGAGCCGCGGCGGCAACGACATGGTGCGCCCGGCCGCCACAGCCCGCATGGGCCCCTCGTCCGGAACGGCGACAACAACTTCGGCGCCACGGCGAACTGCACTGTCGACGGATTCGACCAGGCGCGGATCACCGGCATCGTCACCGGCAACGACGATCACGTCCAACGGTCCGGCCCACGACGGCGTCCGGTCGAGTACGAGAAGCGGACAACCGATCGAATCTCCGACGAGAGCAAGCGCGATCCTGGCTCCGTGCCGAGCGCCACCGGCACCGGCAATCAGCACGACGCTGCGCGGGCGCAGGCCGGCCAGCCGAGAGATCACACCCTCGCCGACGGCCGATGCGGTGGCCCGAATCTGTGCGCCCCCCATGGCCACAGACCGCAGTAACCCTTCCGAATCGGCAGCCGACAAACCCTCGCTGTCGTCGAGGTCGAGAAGCGGCATCGGCGCTGTCATCTCACCGCACCCCCTTCTCCGTTCGCAGTTCCCGCACCATCCAGCATTCCAGCTCTACGCGGTCCGTGGTGGCAAAGCCCTCGTTCCCGTGGCAGTCGTTCCCGAGATAGTCCCCCAACTATCCCAGGGCTTCGGCTCACCGACAAACCGATCAGACTCGGATTCAAGCCCGGACGATCGCCAGAATTTCGTTCACCAATGCGTCGACATCGGCGGACGTGGGTGCTTCGACGTTGAGTCGCAGCAAAGGCTCGGTGTTGGACGCGCGCAAGTTGAACCAGGCATTTCCCTCGAGACTGACTGTGACACCGTCGAGGCGATCCACCGACTCGGTGCGGTCCGCGAATGCTGCAAGCACAGCCGCAGTGCGATCGGCCGCGTCAGCCACCGTGGAGTTGATCTCACCCGAGGCCGCGTAGCGGGTGTACTCCGCCATCAACTCGGAGAGCGGACGGTCCTGCTCGCCCAGTGCGGCGAGTACGTGCAACGCCGCGAGCATGCCGGAGTCGGCGCCCCAGAAGTCGCGGAAGTAGTAGTGAGCTGAGTGCTCGCCGCCGAAGACGGCACCGGTCTCGGCCATCTCCTGCTTGATGAACGAGTGGCCGACTCGGGTACGGATCGCGACGCCGCCGAGTTCTTCGACCAGTTCGGGCACTGCCCGCGACGTGATCAGATTGTGGATGATCGACGCGCCAGGTTCCTTCGCGAGTTCGCGCTTGGCGACAAGTGCCGTCACCGCGGACGGAGAGACGGGGTCGCCCTTCTCGTCGACGACGAAGCAACGGTCCGCGTCACCGTCGAAAGCCAAGCCGATGTCTGCTCCGGTCTCACGCACGTAGGCCTGCAGGTCGACGAGGTTGGCCGGATCGAGCGGATTGGCTTCGTGGTTGGGGAACGTGCCGTCGAGCTCGAAGTAGAGCGGGAGGACTTCGAGAGGCATCGGCCCGAATACGGCCGGCGCGGTATGGCCGCCCATGCCGTTTCCTGCATCGACTGCGACCTTCATCGGGCGCAACGCAGCCAGGTCGACCAATCCGCGGAGGTAGCTCGCGTATTCCTCGAGGACGTCCTTCGTGCTGGCGGTACCTGCCGGTCCGTCGTACGCGGGAACACCCGAGACGACCTCGGCGGAGATGACTGCCAGGCCGGTGTCCTGACCGACGGGCTTGGCGCCGGCCCGGCACATCTTGATGCCGTTGTACTTGGCCGGATTGTGGCTCGCCGTGAACATCGCGCCCGGGCAGTTCAGCAAACCGGATGCAAAGTAGAGCTCGTCGGTCGACGCCAATCCGATGTAGACGACGTCGAGTCCTTGAGCGAGCACGCCGTCACCGAAAGCAGAAGACAGTGTGGGCGACGATGCACGCATGTCGTAGCCGATCACAACCGTCGTGGCTGCGCCGGCCTCGTCACGGACCAGACGGGCGAACGACGCTCCCACGTCGCGGACAAAATCTTCGTCGATCTGCTCACCGACCACGCCGCGCACGTCGTACGCCTTGATGATTGCAGCAACCGACTCGGCTGTTCGCCCCACTGAAAACTCTCCTTGTGCATGCACCCTCACAGACGGGAACGTCCGGGCGCATGGCGTCCGGAGATTCGCAGTACTCGGGTGTGGAAGTACTCGGTCGAGCCTAGCGTCTGCGGCGACGAATCTCGCGTCAGTTGGATGGGTCGGGCAGTACGCGGAGGTGTCCACGACGCCCTGTACGGGCAGTACTCGGAGCCGCGGGACGTATGTCCTCATCTGCGTCGACGTTGGACTTGTTGCGATCTCCGAGACCGGCTTCACGTACAGCTTCGGCCAAAGCGGTCAGATCGTCTTCGTCGGGAGTGCTCGACGCGAATCCGCCTTCGTGGCGGACGAGTTCCCAGCCCTTGGGGGCGGTGATTCGAGAGCCGTGAGTGTCACACAAATCCCATGAATGGGGCTCGGCGACGGTTGCCAGCGGCCCGACAACCGCAGTGGAGTCCGAGTAGACATACGTAAGCGTCGCGACGGCGGGGTTCTTGCACCCGGGGCGGCAGCAGCGACGCAGAGATCTCACAGGTACGGAGCCTAGCCCTCCCCACGTCCGGAACCTACTCGGACACACCGAGCAGTTTCTTCTGTCGTAATCTGGGCGCCATGCCACAAGCCCGCCGCCGACGCTCGGTCACCACTCGTTCCATCGAGCGACACGGCCGTGGCCTGCGCGGACCACTACTTCCCCCGGAGGTGCCCGCCAGGCGTACCCGGGCTGAGAAGTTCGATCTCCTGGTGCTCGACGCCTTCTCGCCCGTCGACCTCGCGTGGCACGACCGGTTGACGAAACTCGACATCGCGGTGGACGAAGTTCCGAAGATTCACGCGCACGATCCGGAGTCCGTCACATGGCCGCCGGAGGTCATCGCAGACGGCCCGGTTCCACTGTCACGACTGATTCCTGCCGGAATCGACCGTCACGGAAATACGACTCGCGCAAGAATTGTGCTGTTTCGCCGCCCATTGGAGCAGCGCGCGAAGGATCCGGAAGAACTCACGGATCTGGTGCACGACGTGTTGGTCCATCAAGTCGGCACGTATCTGGGCGTCGACCCACAGGTCATCGACCCCACACTTCCCGACGAGGACTGATACTGCCCGACGAGGACTGATACTGCCCGACGAGCACTGATACTGCCCGACGAGGACTGACGCACCGTCAGACGAAAAAACTGATGTCACACGAAGAAGTAAATCCACACGAAGAACAAAACAGTCGTTGCTTGACCTGCAATTCCCCGTTGCAGGTCAGACTTTCGAAGACCGCCCGTCAGCCCCGACGCTGACAGAACCGATTCAGCAGCAGATCAGATGATCCCCCGCTTGAGTCGCCGACGCTCGCGCTCGGACAACCCTCCCCAGATTCCGAACCGTTCGTCGTTCGCGAGCGCGTACTCGAGGCACTCGTCACGAACTTCACAACCGAGGCAGATCCGTTTTGCTTCCCTCGTCGATCCACCCTTTTCAGGGAAGAACGCTTCGGGATCGGTCTGCGCGCAGAGAGCACGCTCCTGCCACTGATCCTCGATGGTGTCGAACAATTCTTCGAAGCCGGTGACGAGACTCAGCACTGGCCGAGTACTCATACCGTCGAACTCACTGCTGCAGGCACCTTCTGCTGCGCCTGCTCGGGAATCGGTCTGCGGTTCGTCGCTTACTGTCATTGCGAGAGAACTGATCTCGACATTTTCATTGGGCATCGTTCCGCCTCCTCACCTGTAATAGCGCAGAATTTTCACTCCATCTTCAACCCCACCCCGTCGACCGTTCGAAACTGTGTTCGAAACCGGCCCCGCTGCAAGTGAACTCACAAGTAGCGGTTGGAATGACACATTTGAGATTACACACGTCCAGCGTGTCGCGGTCAAGCTAAACGAGATGAATCCATTAGTATTCCGGCCCCCAATTGACGGGACCTTCTGCCCGCCAGACACGACGACGCGCCGACCGCCTAGGCTCTGATGTCGTGAACGTGACTGTATTGGTTGGCGGCGTCGGCGGGGCCCGTTTCCTTCAAGGTGTGCAAAATGCGCTCGGAATCGCCGGTGGTGAATCCCTCGAGAAATACGAAGGCCCACATCGCATCACGGCCGTCGTCAACGTCGGAGACGACGTCTGGATGCACGGTCTGCGCATCTGCCCCGATCTGGACACTTGTATGTACACACTCGGCGGCGGTATCGACACCGAACGCGGGTGGGGACACGCCGGCGAAACCTGGAATGCGAAAGAAGAACTCGCGGCATACGGAGCGAAGCCGGACTGGTTCGGCCTCGGAGATCGCGATATCGCAACGCATTTGATTCGCAGCCAGATGCTCCGCACGGGATATCCGTTGTCCGCGATCACCGAAGCGTTGTGCAATCGCTGGAATCCGGGTGTCGCACTGCTTCCCGTGAGCGACGACCGCAGCGAAACACACGTTGTGATCACCGATCCGGAAGACGGTGAACAGAAGGCGATTCATTTCCAGGAGTGGTGGGTACGGCATCGAGCACAGGTGGAAACTCACAGCTTCGCTCACGTCGGCGCCGAGCAGGCCAAGCCCGCGCCGGGGGTGGTCGAGGCGATCGACGGTGCCGACATCGTGCTGATCGCACCGTCCAATCCCGTCGTGAGCGTCGGCGCGATCCTCGCGGTGCCCGGCATTCGCGGAGCCCTGCGGACCACCGCGGCCAAGGTTGTCGGCCTCTCCCCCGTCATCGGTGGAAAACCGTTGCGCGGCATGGCTGACGAGTGCCTCGAAGTGATCGGGGTCGAGACGACTTCCGAGGCGATCGGTCGCCACTACGGAGCTCGCTCGATCAACGGCATTCTCGACGGCTGGCTCGTCGACGAAGGTGACACGGCCGACATCGACGGGGTGGACGTGCGAAGCATCCCACTTTTGATGACGTCCCCCGAAGAGACCGCAAAAATGGTTCGAACGGCTTTCGAGATCGCCGGAGTCGAACTGTGACCGAGCCCGGAACCGAAGCAAGCCGCGACAGAAATCACTCTCCCGGCGATCACTCCCCCGGCGCCGCAATCGAAGTCATTCCCGTGCTCGGCCTTCCCGAGTTCCGGCCCGGAGACGACTTGGCCGCCGCTGTCGTCGACGCGACACCGTGGCTCGAGAACGGCGACGTCGTTGTCGTCACGAGCAAGGTGTTCTCAAAAGTCGAGGGTCGCATCGTTTCCTCGCCGACCGATCCGGAAGAGCGCGACGCAGCACGACGCCTCCTGGTGGATCAGGAAGCCGTCCGCGTCGTGGCCCGCAAGGGCCGCACTCTGATCACCGAGAACAAACTCGGCATCGTGCAGGCCGCATCGGGCATCGACGGCTCCAACGTCGACGGTGCCGAACTCGCCCTGCTCCCCGTGGATCCCGATGCGAGCGCAGCGGGGCTGCGTGCCCGAATTCTCGAGAGCACGGGCAAGTCCGTCGCCGTCGTCGTGACCGACACGATGGGTCGTGCGTGGCGCAACGGGCAGACCGATGCCGCGATCGGTTCCTCCGGCATTCCGGTCCTGCACGGCTACCTCGGGGCACAGGACAGTCAGGGCAACGATCTGATCGTCACCGAGATCGCGATCGCGGACGAGATCGCCGCTGCGGGCGATCTGGTCAAGGGCAAGCTCGGCGGCGTTCCCGTCGCCGTCGTGCGAGGACTCCGATTCGAGGACGACGGTTCGAGTGGCCAGGATCTGATCCGTCGCGGCCCGGACGATCTGTTCTGGCTGGGAACCGAGGAGGCTACGGCGATGGGCCGCGGCCAGGCGCTGCTGTTGCGTCGGTCGGTTCGGCAGTTCGCAGGTGATCCCGTCGACGCGGAGATCATTCGCAGCTCGATCGCCGAGGCACTCACTGCTCCAGCGCCCCACCACACAAGGCCTGTTCGATTCGTGTGGCTGCGGACCGAGTCGGTCCGCACGTCGCTCCTCGAGCAGATGCGTGAGAAGTGGGCCGCCGATCTGCGTGCGGACGGTCGTAGCGACGAATCCGTCGACGCGCGGGTTGCCCGCGGAAACATCCTGTTCGATGCCCCCGAGGTCGTCATTCCCTTCTGCGTGCCCGACGGCGCACACAGTTATCCGGATGCCCGACGTACCGCGGCGGAGTCCACGATGTTCACCGTCGCTGCCGGCGCGGCAGTGCAGGGACTGCTGGTCTCGCTGGCCACACGCGGCGTGGGAAGCTGCTGGATCGGATCGACGATCTTCGCCGCCGACCTCGTACGCGAACAACTCGATCTCCCGGCCGATTGGCAGCCACTCGGCGCAGTCGCAATCGGGTACCCCCTCGAACCACTGACTCCGCGCACGGTCCCCGCCCCTGGGGACGCGTTGGTGGAGCTGTAGGTCATGTCAGCCGAATCGCTGCACGCCTCCGCCAAGGGCGTCCTGGAGGGCTGGTCGACGTCCTCCGAGGCGGACGAGTCACTGCGGCACACGATGCTCGCGTTCCTCGATTCGGCTCCGGACGGCTGCCTTCGTCGCCATGCCCCGGGACACATCACCGCGTCGTCTCTGGTTCTCGACGAGAGTGGCTGCCACGTCCTGCTGACCCTGCATCCCAAGGTGGGCAGGTGGATTCAGCTCGGAGGTCACTGCGAGCCCGACGACGAGACGGTAGTCGATGCGGCATTGCGGGAGGCTCGCGAGGAGTCCGGAATTCACGACGTTCGGATAGACGCGGACCTACTCTCCGCCCACACACATCCGATCACGTGCTCACTCGGGGTCCCGACCAGACATCTCGATCTACGGTTTCTTGTTGTGGCGCCGGACAATTCACATATCGTCCGCAGCGCGGAGTCCACCGACCTCCGGTGGTGGCCGGTGGACGCGCTACCGCCGACTGCCGAACGCGAGACCATCGACCACCTGGTAGCGCTCGCCCATCAGCGCAAGAATCAGGACTGAATCGGAGACAGCTCGGGCTGCTTGGCGCTCACGCCGTCGCCCGAAGATGTTCCCTTCACGCGCCGAGCTACCCACGGCACCAAGAACTCTCGCGCCCATTGACGATCCTCGCGACGAGTTTCCGCTTTCGTGAGAACCGGCGCAGGCCCGAGGTCGGGCGCGATCAATCCGTGTTCGACGCCCAGTACGTCGAGCACCCGCGTCGCCATGTTCTCGTGCCCGGCGGGCGACATGTGGAGGCGATCCCAGTCCCACATCCGTAGGTCCTGATATTCGGAGAATCGCCAGAAGTCGACGAGGGTCGCGCCGTGGCGGTCCGCTACCTCGCGAACAAGCTCGTTGTAAATCGCCAGGCGTCCGCGGAGCTTGCCGAAGAAGGCGGACCATCCGGTGTCGTATGCGGTGAACATGAGAACCTGCGCACCGGAAGCAGTGAGCTGGCCGATTGCCGAATCGTAGCGGGCGACCATCGCGTCGATGTCGAGCTTCGGACGCATCATGTCGTTTCCGCCGGCGTAGATGGTCACCAGATCGGGCTTCAACGCCAGAGCGGGTTCCAACTGCTCGTCGATGATCGGTCCGAGTAGGCGACCACGAATCGCCAGGTTGGCGTAGCGGAACTCGGGGTTGTTCACCGCCAGCTGCTCGGCCACTCGGTCTGCCCACCCGCGCAGACCGTTGGGGAATCGTTCGTCGGCGTCGCCGACGCCCTCGGTGAACGAGTCACCGAGGGCAACGTAACGGCTCGGAAGAGAAGTCATACCCGCCAGTATTCCAGTAGGTCAGCTAACGATCACACATCTGTGCTGAAGCGCACGCCACCGTCCGGCAGCGTCACCCCCGGCCACACACGTGCGCCGCGCAACAATTCGCACCGCGCACCGATGTCCGCGCCGTCTCCGATGACGGCGTCGCGGACCAGTGCTCGTGGTCCGATACGGACGCCGAATCCGAGGATCGATCGTTCGACTACCGCACCGGCTTCCACAACGGCGCCGTCGAAGAGAATCGCACCGTCGAGGCGCGCACCTGCGCCGACTTCTGCGCCACGGCCGACAACCGTGCCGCCGATCAGGACGGCGCCAGGCGCAATTCCCGCCCCGGGGTGAACGAGCGACTCGCCGCGCGGACCTTCGAGAGCCGGCGAAGGCGCGATGCCTCGCACCAGGTCGGCGGAACCGCGAACGAAGTCCTCGGGGGTTCCCATGTCACGCCAGTACGACGAGTCGACGTGGCCGAACACCCGCTTGCCCTCGGCCAGGAGATTCGGGAACACCTCGCGCTCGACCGATACCGGTCGTCCCTCCGGGATCTGTTCGATGATCTCGCGCTTGAAGACGTAGCAGCCGGCGTTGATCTGATCCGTCGGCGGATCCTGGGTCTTCTCCAGGAATGCCGAGACTCGTCCGTCCTCGTCGGTCGGAACACAACCGAATGCACGCGGGTCTCCCACACGAACCAGGTGAAGTGTCACGTCGGCGTCCGTCTTCTCGTGGGTCTCGAGAATGGCGTTCAGGTCGGTGCCACCGAGCACGTCACCGTTGAACACCATGACGTTGTCGCCGCGCAACTTCGGGAGTACGTTGCGGATTCCGCCACCGGTGCCCAGCGGCTCGGTCTCGAAGACGTAGTCGATCTCGAGCCCCATCTTGGAGCCGTCGCCGAAGTAGTCCTCGAATACCTCTGCCTTGAAAGATGTTCCGAGCACCACGTGCTTGATACCGGCAGCCTCGATCCTGGCAAGGAGATGCGTCAGGAACGGAAGGCCGGCGGTCGGAAGCATCGGCTTGGGCGCCGACAGCGTCAACGGACGCAGCCGAGTGCCCTTGCCGCCTACCAGGATTACGGCGTCGGTCGGATTCGGATCGGACATCATTTTCCCCCGTGGTTCGAAACTGATGGGTTGTCGGTCGAGTCGTCGGTGCGAGCGCGCTCGCGAACAGCAGAAGCTACGGCGATCTTGGACCGCACGGCCAGGCCACCGCGCAAGGCAAGTCGCAGCGGAGCCTGCCACCAGTGCGGATGACGATCAGCCTGGAACTGGTATGCGCTGCGATGATGAGCGGGCAGCATCAGTTCCGGATGCCGGCCTGCCGCATGGCCTTTGGCATGGGTCACGACAGCGGAGGGAACAAAGACATTGAGCCACCCGGCTTTTCCGAGGCGATCACCGAAATCGACGTCCTCCATGTACATGAAGTATCGCGAGTCGAACCCGGAGATGGCGTCGAAGGCATCACGTCGGACCAACAGGCACGACCCGGAAAGCCAACCGACGGAGCGCTCGGTGACGGCCTCGTTCTCCTGACGGTAACGGGCAGTCCACGGGTTCTTCGGCCACACGGTGCCGAGCAATGCGTGCCCGACGCCCGAGGTGATGTCGGGCACCGTTCGTGCCGACGGATAGACACTTCCGTCCGGTTCGAGGACCTTCGGCCCCAGTGCACCGGCCCTTGGCCACCGATTTGCCGCAGCGACCAATTCGTCGAGTGAACCGGGTGCCCATTGGACGTCAGGATTGGAAATCACGACAAATTCGATCGACGAATCGATCTCCGCCACAGCCCGATTTATCGCTCCGCCGTAGCCGATGTTTCCCCCTGTACGAAGCAGACGAACATGCTCGTACTTGGCATCCGCCGCCTCCGGCGCACCATCGGTCGACCCGTTGTCGGCCATGATGACCTGGGGTTTTTCTGTCGTCGCCGCGGCA
>NZ_LEKE01000071.1:0-15254 GCF_001029585.1 Rhodococcus sp. ARP2
TCAGAGAGATAGCCGGCGCTGAAAGTGACCAATTCTCGGTTCAACGCACGACGGCCTCGACGTAAACCAGTGGCAACAATTCCATTCGTTGCCACCCCACAATTACTGCCTTGTGCAAGGGTGATCCGATGACTGACGGTGATCCGACAACTGAGCGTGGAAGTCCGGCATCCTGGTGGAAGGTGACAGCGATTGTCACCGCAGTACTTGTCGCTCTCACATGCGGCGTCATCGTGTGGTCCTTCATGCCGCCGGTTGTGTACTTTCCATTCTTTGCGCTCGCCGCCTCGGTATTACTCGGTTTGGGTGGAGTGTGGTTGATACTCAGCCTGATTGGTTGGATGAAGTACAAAACGCTCCGGTTGAGCACGATCGCGCCGGTGATAGTCCTCGTCACCGGTGCGCTCGTGACCTTGTCCGTCCCTTCTCGTGTTGCGTTTGCATTGTCGAAAGATTCGCTCGAAGCAGTGGCCGCGGATTGCCAGAAGTCGTTGGACAACCAAACAATTGGCGTCTACCGGGTCCTGCAGGTCTGGCCCGTCGGCAACGGGTGCCGCTTCCACATCGAGGGCGGTCTGATCGATTCGATCGGATTGGCGTACTTACCCGACGGCGCACCATATCTCGGCAAGCCCCGCCGCGACGGCGAGATCGGATACCAGGAGTTCGACGGCGACTGGTACTCGTTCGTTCAAGCGTTTTAGCGGCGCGCAACTAGTCGACGAGCTTGGCCTTCAGAAGTGCGATCGTGTCCGCAGTGAGTCCGAGACCTTCGGTGAGATAACCGTCGACGGTTCCGTAATCGCTGGCTATCTGCGCGAGTCCAGCTTCCAGGTACGACGCATCGACACCGAGGGCCGGCTCGAGATTGGTCGCTACCTGCGGGCTCAGAGCCTGAGAGATCTGCGCAAGGATCTTCTCGTTGGTCGCCTGAAGGTAGGTGTTGCTCAACAGATAGTCGTCCATGATCGTCTGGGCGGGGACACCCGCGATGGACTGCAACAACATCGCGGTCCAACCCGTGCGGTCCTTGCCTGAAGTGCAATGGAACAACTGCACCCCGTCACCAGCAGCGATGTCCGAGAGAACCTGCTTGAAGCCGGCGCGGCGCACAGGGTCGGTGACAAAACTGCGGTTGGTGTCGACCAAGAACTGCTTGGCCTCTTCCGGCGACTTGATCGTTGTGGCGAGCTGAGTGAGATCCTTGAACTCGATGGGGATGTTCGTGTACGTCACACCGTCCGGGAGCTTGTCCGCGCCACCGATGAACGGGTTGGAGATCTCGGTTGAACCGCGGAGGTCATAGGCGTCGGCAAGTCCGAGGCCGGTGAGCGTCGCCTTGTCTGCATCGCTGGTCGCGGTCAGCGCATTGGACCGGTAGATGACGCCGCGCTTGAGGTGCGAGCCGTCGACGGTGGCGTATCCCCTACCGTCATTGCCGGCGACGTCGCGAAAGTTGGCCACGGAGGCCAAGTTCGGTGTCGGCGCGAGCACAGGATCGAGCGAGCCGAGATCGACCGATCCCGTGTTGAGAGAGCCCAAGTCGAGCGGGATGGCCGTGGCGGGAGCGGCAAACAACAGACCTCCGGTGACAACAAGTGCGGCGGCCTTCGCAGTGCGAGCGAACAACATTCGTGAGCGTGTGGACATGTGGCAGTACCTCTCTCTGTAGTTTGGGATTTGTGGTTTGGCGAGCCGGAGTTACGGTGCGACGTCACCGATTCCGGTGAACCCGTATCGCTGATGGGGTCCGATGACTGCTACTTCGAACAGGCCTGTCCCGGTGCGGGTTACGCCGTCTTCTACAAGGGTGAACCGGGCCAAATTGTCGACCGGGCACAGCATCTTCTTCCACGGTTCGATGTCCGAAACCTTCTCTCGCAGGCCCTGAACCACCAGTTCTCCCTGCCACATCCCGTGGCGCCAATCCTGCTCGAGTCCGTAGCCCGTACCGACACCGATGTAGTTGGGCAGAATCGGTTCGCAGGTTATCTCCAGGATGTGGTCGGATTCTCCTGGTGCACCGGGACGCCGGAAGTACAGAGTTCCGCTCTTCACCTCGCGGGTGCCGGAAATGAAGGTGAGCTGGTGGTCCGGTCGACCCAACCACTCCGGCTCGCGCGAACGATCCGCCCAGACGCGTGTCGCATCCTCCAGAATTCGGCGTCCCTGCTGATCCTCTTGAACGACCGTGACCACGGTGAAGTCCCCGAATTGCATGATCGAGTAGATCCAGAAGAAGTTCTGACTACCGGCGATCGACGGATCCGCCTTGCGTCCAGGAGGTTCCGCCTCGCCGACCGGTCGAACACCCCAGGATCGATCGCGATTACCCCGCCACGTCTCCGGGGTGACCGGGATGACGTCGCCGTCGACGGTCAGGGATCCGGACCATGTTCCGGTCTGCACGAATCGTTGCGTGTCGAAGGTGACTCGTTCGAGCTGGCGATGGAAATGTCTGGCCTCGAGATTGGCGGGGCCGTCGGACTCGAAGGTGAGGTCGAAGCTCAGGTCCGGCGCTTCGGGACTCGGGTCCAACACCACCCGCAGACGGTGCAGACCCTCGATGATCTCGATCCTCAACGGGCCTACTGACAGGTCCATACGATCGTCACCCAAGGCGCGGGATGCCCGGAAGACGATATGGTCGTCGCCGCGCCGAAGAACCGCAAAGCCGTCGCACACACCAAGATTGGGGTACTGACCGAGACCGATGATGAGAAACAGCGGCTCGCTGTCGCCGTCGACGCCGGCATGGCAGTTGAAGTAGTAGCGGTCGTAGAAGTTTCGATCCGAGATGCCCACGTGGCGGATGGTCTCGGCGATCTGATGTACCGGGTAGTCGTCGAGCGGGGACAGTGTCATCGTGCATCTCCTGTTGCGACCGACGCTGTTGTGAGCGTGGCTGTAGCGAGCGATTCCCAATAGGTGCCGTCGAGCATGGCTTCGAGTGTCTTGTGGTGCAGGATCATCTCGTCCGGATTGTCGGGGAATTCCGCCTGACCGAAAGCCACTGCGCGACTTTGGACTCGGAACATGATCACCGCATGCCGCAGCGCGGCGTACACGATGTAGAAATCTAGATCCGCAACCTGGTGGCCGGAAAGCGAGCCGTAGACCTCTGCCACGGCCTCGCGACGAAGGAAGTCCGGCATTCCGGGGAGTCCGGCCATGGCAGCGAGATCCTCGAAGAACCTGTGCTGGAAGATCATCCAGCCGAGGTCCAGTTCACGCGGCCCCAGTGTGGCCATCTCCCAGTCGAGGACCGCCGCTGGTTCGAAGTCGCGGTAGATGACATTTCCGATCCGCGAGTCACCCCAGCAGAGCACTGCGGAACCGGCATCGGCGGGAAAGTTCGCTTCGATCCAGTCGAAGCCGCGCTCGATCAACGGAGATCCTGGTCCGTCGGCTGTTGCCCACTCGTAATAGCGTCGCTGGTCCTCGAGGTGCACGCGAAGAGCTTCTGCCCCAGTCGGTTCGGCACCATCGCGACACAACTCGGGGAGAGCGAGGTGTGGATCGGCCATAGCGTGCAACTCCGCCAGCACTCGGACCGAGGACTGCTGGAGCCGAGAACAGTCGTCCGCTGAAGCCTCCGAGAGCCAGGATCCGAACGTGTACGGCATGACGTCTGGCGGGATTTCGCCGTCGCGCCGTTCCATCACGAAGAACTCGCCGCCGAGCGCGTCCGGGTTGCTCTCGGACCAGTACACGCGCGGGATCGGCACCGACGTATGAGCTGCGACGGCGCTCATGACCCGAAACTGCTGGTCCAGGTTGTACGACGGGAAGATCGGCACCGCACTGTCTCGCGGGGCGATGCGGGCGACCAGGCGATGCTCGGCTCGAACCCCGTCCTCGATCCACGTCGCATCGAACAGCACGGTCTCGTTGGACATGCCGTTCGCAGCCGGCACCTCGACCGAGGTCACGGAAGGTTTCGAGCCTCGCCACAGCACGGTCGCGAGCCAGCCTTCGAGGCTGCGTCGCATCTCGGCCGGGTCGTTGCGGGATTCGCCGGGCCTGGCGAATTCGGCGTAGTCGGGATCTTCGCCTGAGGTTTCTGTTTCGGTTCGAAGGTTCATCACCACTCCTCGTGGTTCGGTGGCGCCGATGCGCACGTGCCGATAGTCGATACAATATGTATCGACTAAAGCCGTGACAGAATGTAACGGCCATCACAGCGATACCGCAAGGGATTTGCCCAAAATGTCCAAAGATTCCGAAACTCAGCACCGCCTGGGCCCGCAGCGAAACCCTGCAATCGACGACGCAGTACTGGACGCGACCAGGCAACTGTTGGAAGAAAAGGGGTACGCCGGCACGTCCATCGACGCCATCGCCACGCGTGCCGGAGTGGGGCGTCCGGCCATCTACCGTCGGTGGCCGTCGAAGGCACACATCGTCAACGACGCGATCTACCCCGTGCTCGACGTCGAACAGGGCGCGGACATCGACACCGAACTCGGCGCCGAGGGCACGATCGCGGATCAGATTCGCGCGCTTGTGCAGGGCGCGGTGGCACTGTTCGCCGCTCCCGCCACCCGGGCCGCGGCGCCCGGACTGATGAGCGAAGTGCGAACAAACGCGGAATTACGCGACGTTCTCGTGGTGCGGCAACTGGCCGGAGTCCGCGTCGAGCTGAACCGTCGACTGGAAGCGGCGAGGGAGCGCGGCGACATCCGAAGTGGCGTCGACGCCGACGCTCTCCTCGACATCATGGCGGGCGCGGCCATCTTCGCGCTGTCGGTTCGTGACGTCTCGGACCCGGGACCGTTTGCCGATTCTCTTGCCGACATAGTGCTGAACGGCATACTCCCCGACGACAACTAGGCCCGAGCCCCGCCGACTATCCTGTGGGGCATGACCGAGCCTGTAGCGACCGCTGACCTTGCCGACGAGATCGGACCCGACATCCGTAGCTGCGACACGCAGTTCACCCAGTTCGGTGGACGTGAAGTGTTTGCCGGCCCCATCACCACCATCAAGTGCTTCCAGGACAACCTGCTCGTGAAGCAGACCCTCAGCGAACCGGGCAACGGTGGAGTCCTCGTCGTCGACGGTGACGCGAGCATCCACACCGCCCTGGTCGGCGACATCATCGCCGGCCGCGGCGTCGACAACGGCTGGGCCGGCGTCATCGTCAACGGAGCTGTCCGCGACTCGGCGATCCTGCGCACCCTCGACATCGGCGTCAAGGCGCTGGGCACCAACCCGCGCAAGAGCACTCAGACTGGTTCGGGCGAGAAGAACGTGCCGATCGAAATCGGCGGAGTCACCTTCAACCCCGGCGAGATCGTCTACAGCGACCAGGACGGCGTCGTAGTTCGCGAAAGTTAGTCAGAAGTCGCGGGATCAGGCGGGGGCTTCCACTTTGGCGGCCATCCCGCCGATCTCGACGACATCGCCGTCACGAAGCTGGCGGCCCCGACGATCCTCGACCTCACCGTTGACCGAAACCATGCCGTCGGCGATCACTTCCTTGGCCTCCGCGCCCGATTCGATGAGGTTCGCGAGCTTGAGAAACTGACCGAGCCGAATCATTTCGTCGCGGATGGGTACTGCTGGAATGTTGTCGGTCATGTCAATCATCTTCCTCCTCCCACAAAACTGGACACGACAGACCACACTTAGCGTGAGGATCTGATCGACCGGTAGGAGAGGAAGCTCGATGGCACCATTGACCGAGGTATCGGACACCACTGCAGAGCTGGTGGAATCGCCACCCGAAAATCCGCGCCAGGCGCGGCGATTCCGCAAAGGGCGGTTCAGCCAGGTTCCCCATATCTCGGGATTGATCCTCGGAGTTTTCTCCGTACTGGTGTTCCTGTGGAGCATCTCGCCGGTTCTGCGGCACATCCTCCGCGTCCCACGCGAATACATCGACAGCTACTACTTCGACGCACCGGATACGAGCCTGTCGTGGGCGCTCGTCGTCGCCCTGCTCGCCGCGGCCCTCGCGAGTCGCAAGCGCATCGCCTGGTGGCTGCTGACGATCTACCTCGCGCTGATCACCCTCACCAACATCGCCTCCACGATCGTCGACAAGAACCCGAACAACGCCGTCGCCGCTGTCGTTTTGCTTGTCGTGATCGGAATCCTCATCGCCGCGAGGCCCGAGTTCTACACACGCGTACGACGCGGCGCCGGTTGGAAAGCGCTCGGCGTACTGATCGGCGGCATGGCTGTCGCGACCGTGATCGGTTGGGGCCTTGTCGAACTCTTCCCGGGCGACCTGCCGCAGAACCAACGATTCCTCTGGGCCCTGAACCGCGTCACCGCTGCGGCTTCGGTCGACAACGAGGTGTTCGACGGCCATCCACGCGTCTTCGTCAACACGGTCCTCGGTCTCCTCGGCGCCATCGCACTACTCGCCGCCGTTATGACGCTCTTCCGCGCGCAACGCTCCAACAACGCCCTCACCGGCAACGACGAGTCCGCGATCCGCGGGTTGATCCAGAACTTCGGCGCCGACGACTCCCTCGCTTACTTCGCCACCCGCCGCGACAAGGCCGTCATCTTCGCGCCGAGCGGCAAGGCCGCGATCACCTACCGCGTCGAAATCGGCGTCTGCCTCGCCAGTGGTGATCCCATCGGCGATCCCGAGGCGTGGCCGCACGCCATCGAAGCGTGGCAGGACCTGGCCTCGCAGTACGGCTGGGCGACAGCCGTCATGGGCGCCAGCGAAACCGGGGCGACGGCGTACAAGAAGGCAGGCTTGAGCGTCCTGCAACTCGGCGACGAAGCGATCCTGCGCACCCGCGAGTTCAACCTCAACGGACGCGACATGCGCCCGGTGCGCCAGGCCGTCACCCGCGTCAGGCGCCACGGCGTCACCGTGCGGATGCGACGCCATCGCGACATCCCGCCGGAGGACATGGCAGCCGTCATCATCCGCGCGGACGACTGGCGTGACACCGACACCGAGCGCGGCTTCTCCATGGCGCTCGGCCGACTGGGCGATCACCTCGACGGCGACTGCCTCCTCGTCGAAGCCGTCATGGGCGAAGGCACGGAGGACGAAAGCGTCGTCGGCATGCTTTCGCTCGTGCCGTGGGGACCGAACGGCGTTTCGCTCGACCTGATGCGCCGTAAGCCGACGGCGCCCAACGGTGTCGTCGAATTGATGGTCTCGGAGTTGGCCACACGTTCGGACGAGATCGGCGTCGTGCGGGTCTCGCTCAACTTCGCCGTCTTCCGCTCGGTGTTCGAGGAAGGTTCGCGCATCGGCGCCGGCCCGATCCTCCGCATCTGGCGCTCGGTGCTCGTCTTCTTCTCCCGCTGGTGGCAGCTCGAAGCGCTGTACCGCTCGAACGTGAAGTACCAGCCGGATTGGGAGCCGCGTTTTCTCTGCTTCGAGGACAACCGTGAGCTGCCGCGCGTCGGATTCGCGTCGGCCATCGCCGAAGGCTTTGTCGTTCTGCCCAGTTTCGGGCGCAAGTCGAGCCAGGTCGTCAAGCACACCGGAACGCATGCGGCGGTGCCGGCAGCTCTGGTGACTTCCGAAGGACTGCACGCCGACGGCAGTCCGCCGGACTCGGCGCCGTCGTTCACGACCAACGGTCCGCGTCGACCCGAGCAGGTCCGCGTGCGCATGAACAAACTCGCGCAACTGGCCGACGAAGGAATCGCCGCCTACCCCGTCGCCTATCCGCCGACGCATACGATCGCGGCCGCAGCGAAGTCGCCGGAGGGCACCCGCGTACGCATCGCGGGACGCCTGCTGAGGGTTCGCGACTACGGCGGAGTCGTGTTCACGGACGTGCGCGACTGGTCCGGCGACATCCAGGTTCTGGTCGACCAGGACAACGTCGGCCGCGAGAAGTTGGCGGAGTTCGCTGCCGAATTCGATCTCGGTGACCTGATCGAAGTGAGCGGAACCATCGGGCGCAGCCGCAAGGGCGAGCTGTCGCTCATCGCCGCCGAGTGGCGCATGAACGGCAAGTGCCTGCACCCGCTGCCGGACAAGTGGAAGGGCCTCTCGGATCCCGAGACCCGAGTCCGCCAGCGGTACCTCGACATCGCCCTCAACCCGAAGGCCCGCGAACTGCTCGAGGCCCGAAGCGCCGTAGTGAAGTCGCTGCGCGATTCACTCGGTGGTCGCGGATACCTCGAAGTCGAGACCCCGATCCTGCAGCAGGTGCACGGCGGCGCGAACGCCGCTCCGTTCCTGACACACATCAACGCTTACAACCTCGACCTCTATCTCCGCATCGCACCCGAGCTGTACCTCAAGCGGTTGTGCGTCGCGGGTATGGAGAAGGTGTTCGAGATCGGCCGCGTGTTCCGTAACGAGGGCGTCGACTTCAAACACAATCCCGAATTCACGATCCTCGAGGCCTACGAGGCGCACAGCGACTACGAGGGCATGATGCGGATGTGCCGCGAGCTCATCCAGGCGGCGGCCGTCGCAGCGTTCGGGCGCGAAATCATCATGCGACCCGGCCCGGACGGCGAATTGGTCGAGGTCGACATCTCCGGCGAGTGGCCGGTGAAGACGATGCACGGCGCCGTCGCCGAAAAGCTTGGTGTCGACGTCTCCCCCGAGACGAGTCTCGAAGACCTGCAGAAGCTGTGCGACGCCAACGAGATTCCGTACCAGTCCAGCTGGGATACCGGCGCCATCGCGCAGGAGATGTACGAGCACCTGGTCGAGGACTACACGGAGTTCCCCACGTTCTACACCAACTTCCCCACCTCGATGTCTCCGCTCACCCGGCCGCATCGCAGCATCCCCGGCGTCGCCGAGAAGTGGGACCTCGTGGCGTGGGGTGTCGAACTGGGAACCGCGTACAGCGAGTTGACCGACCCCGTGGATCAGCGCAACCGGCTCACCGAGCAGTCGATGCTCGCGGCCGGCGGTGATCCAGAAGCGATGGAATTGGACGAGGACTTCCTTCAGGCCCTCGAACACGCGATGCCGCCGACGGGTGGTCTCGGGATGGGCGTCGACCGAATCGTCATGCTGATCACGGGCGGCAGCATCCGCGAGACGCTGGCCTTCCCCCTCGCGAAACCGCGTCAGTAGTCCGGATTCTCACGTGCCGGAATTGTTCCACGTGAAACCACCGGGCGAGATCTTGCAGGTCGGCGAGAGCCGACTTCATGTTCTTGCCGAGGGCGACGGTCCCGTCGTCGTCCTGTGCGGCGGACTGGCGGGCAACTGGTTCGACTGGGATGACTGCGCGCGTCATCTCCAGTCGGACCACACCGTCGTCCGCTTCGATCGCCCGGGCTTCGGACTCAGCGAGCCGTCTTCCGAAGTGCCGACCGTCCGCGGCGAAGCTCAGCGGATCCGCGACGTGCTCGACACTCTGGGATTGGCACGGCCGGCCGTCGTCGTCGGCCACTCCATCGCCGGCTTCTATGCCGAAGGCTTCGCGCGACTGTTCCCCGATCGGGCGGCGGGGATGCTGCTCCTCGATTCCAGTGCCGAGAAAGAACCGAAACGTCTTTTCCCCCGCGACCTGCTGCTGATCGCCTCCCGGGCCGCCGCGGCTTCGTTCAGCACCACCGGGCTCCAACGACTCCTCGGCACCACGACGCGCAAGATCCTCAACCAGTCCGTGCCGCCGAGCGGGTCGTCCGAAGCCACCCTCGAATGGGTCAGGAAGATCTACCGCGAACCTCATTATCTGGAGGCGGCGATGATCGAATACGTCGCGTACACCGATATGGCGCTGGAGCTCACCGCTTTACGACGCTCGAGCAAGCATCCACTGCCCGACATCGACCTCAGCGTCGTTGCCGCACACACTGGCCACACCACTCCCTGGTCCATCGCCTGGATGGCAAAGCAGCAGAAACTCGCCACCTACCTCGGCGGGAGTTTTCACGTCCTGCGCCCGGCGCATCACCACGCGATGATCGATCAGCCCGAGGAGTTGGCGAACTTGATTCGACGCCTCACGCAGCCGAACCCTCGGGAATGACACTTCAACGTACAACTCGGACAGTAGCCGGATCATTGCTAGGCTCGGACAGCTTCTGCTTTCTACGACAGGCTGGCCATGGATCGTTCGACAACCCGGGTGCGCTCGTCGCTGATCTTCGTCGCCATACTCGTTGTCGCCCTCGCCGGCATCGCCGCCCGTCCGCCCGGGTTTCTGTCGACCTTCTGGCCCGCCAACGCGATCCTTCTGGGCATTCTCCTTCGTAACCCACGCTCGTTTGCGCCGATCGGACTCGCTGTCGGCGGCGCCGCGCTGCTGACGGCGGATCTTGCGACCGGAAGCCCCGTGCAGAGGGCCTTCGAACTGAATGCGATCAATCTGGTCGGCGTCACGACAGGATTGATCGCCGCGAACTTGCTCGGCTGTTTTCCGCGGCGGATCTCCGAGACCAAGTACACGACCAGAATCTTCGTCGTCTCGGTTCTGGCGTCGTTCACGGCTGGGTCCGCGAGCGCGCTGCGCACTCAACTCCACGAAGGAAGCGGTGCGGGAACGGAATTGGTGGGTTGGTTCTTCGCCGACCTGTGCACCTATCTGATCGTGCTGCCCATCCTTCTTTCCGCACCTCCGTTCGACCACGTCCGTCGTACGTTCGGGCCGTCCGTGCGGCAGAATCTGCGACTTCGACGGGTCGCCCAGATCCTTCTGCCGCTGGCAGCCCTCCTCGCCTGCCTCCCGCTGGCCCTCGAAGTGCAGGGAGCCCTCGCATTGCTGCTTCCGATGCCGGCGCTCTTGTGGTGCGCGATGCGCGTCTCGCTGTTCAGCACTTCGCTCCTCGCGGCTGGGTGGAGCGCGTGGGCGCTGATCATGGCCGGCCAGGGGCGGTTGGCCCTGGCCGATCCGGTTCATCTGCTCAGCGAAGGTGTGACCACCAGGATCTCCGTCATCTTGATGGCGCTCTCCCCCATCGCCGTAGCCGTCGCCACGGGCGCACAGCGACGCGCTGAACGTGAACTCCAACGCATCGCCGAATGCGACGCCCTGACCGGAACGCTGAGCCGACATGCGTTCTGGACCCAGTCGCAAGAACTCCTCGACACCCAACACACAGCGCGAAAATCGATCGCCGTCATGATGCTCGATCTCGACCACTTCAAATCGATCAACGACAACCTCGGCCACCTCACCGGAGATTCGGTCCTCGAACAGTTCGGAAACACCCTCCTCGCCACTACCGAAGGACTGGGACTGTCCGGTCGACTTGGCGGTGAGGAATTTGCCGTCGCCGCGGCCGACTGCACATTCGAGGAAGCAATTGCCCTGGCAGAACGCATCAGACAGAGGCAGGAGGCGCACTCCCGATCCATCCGCGGCTTCGCCGGAACGGTCAGTATCGGAGTCGCCTGGGTAGATCAGGCCATGGCCGAGATGGACGCTCTGCTCGACATCGCCGACACCGCCATGTACCAGGCGAAACGCGAAGGCCGAAACCTCGTGGTGGCCGTCGATCTGTACATGGCAAGGTGACGTGGGTGCAACTACTCCTGATCCGACACGCGCTCCCCGAACTGGCCGAGGTCACCGAAGGCTTCGCCGATCCCTCACTGACCGACGCCGGTCGCGTGCAGGCACTTCGGCTGCCTGCGGCTTTGGCCCCCTACCGGATCACCGGGCTCTTCAGTAGCCCGCAGAAGCGCGCACTCGAGACTGCGGACCCGGTAGCGCAGGCATTGGATCTTCCGGTCACCGAGCTCGAGGGTCTGGCGGAGTACGACTACGAGCAGCCCCACTACATCCCGATGCACGAGGTCTTGGAACGCGCACCGGAAACGTATGCGCGCATCAAGGCCGGATGGCTACCCGAGTCGGTGGACGGCGACACTTTTCGTGCGCGAGTCCTCGGTGCGATCGACGACGTCGTCGCCGCAACCGACAACAACGCCACCGTGGCGATCTTCTGCCACGGCGGCGTCATCAATATCGTTCTGCAGGAACTACTCGGGCTGGAGCGTCCGTTGACCTTCCCGATCGAGTACGTGTCCGTCACGCGAATTCTTGTCTCCCGGGACGGAAGCCGCAGGGTCGGGTCGATCAACGAAACCGGTCACGTACGCAACATGCTTCGCGTGTAGTCACACGTTGTGGCACGCCACCTGATGACCGCCCTGGACGAGACGAAGTTCGGGAACTTCCTCGGCGCATAGATCCGTGGCCAGCGGGCACCGAGTACGGAACCGGCAGCCACTGGGCGGATTGAGCGGCGACGGCAGCTCGATGACCTTCTGCTCGACGTTCTGCGCTGCGGTGACGGTGGCATCAGGATCGGGAATCGACGACAGCAGTAGCTGCGTGTACGGGTGCAGCGCGCGGTTCTGCATGTCTTCTGCGGGAACGATTTCGCAGACGCGGCCCAAGTACATGATCATCACGCGGTCGCTGATGTTCTTCACGACGGCCATGTTGTGCGCGATGAACAGCAAAGACAGCCCGTGACGCTTCTTCGCATCCTCGAGCAGGTTCAGAATCTGCGCCTGCACGGAGACGTCGAGGCTCGAGACCGGCTCGTCACAGATCAGGACCTTGGGGTCCAGCATCAACGCGCGGGCGATGCACACACGCTGGCACTGACCACCCGAGAGTTCCCGCGGGGTCCGGTCCCACACCATGTCCGGGTCCAACCCGACCTCGGCAAGAACCTCGCGTGCCCGAGCTTCGATGGCGGCCTTGTCTTTTCCGCCCCAGATCGACGGACCCTCGGTGATGAGAGCCTTGACCTTGCGACGAGGGTTCAGGGAGGAGATCGGGTCCTGGAAGATCATCTGCAACTGAGTGCGACTGCGACGCAGTTCTTCCGCGCCCAGTGCCGTCATTTCCGTCTCTCCGAGGCGAATGGAGCCCGACGTCGGTGAGGGCAACTGCATGATCGCCCGGCCCGCCGTGGACTTGCCACAGCCGGATTCACCGACAACGCCCAAGGTTTCACCCGGAGCGACGGTGAAGCTGATCCCGGACACGGCGTGAACGGTCTGCCCCTTGCCGACGTTGAATTCGACGACCAGATCCTCGACCGTCAGGGCCGCGTCCACCGTCTCGGGCTTCCTGGTATCGGTTGCTGCAGTCATCAGACCATCTCCTTCACCGCGAGCGAGAGGCCCGCTGCGGTAGTGCCGGCCTTCTCGTTGGCGACCAATGCCGTTGTGCCTTCAGGGGTGTCGACCGGGTAGTGGCACGCGAACGTGTGGCTTTCGGTTGTGTTGTCTCCCAGGCCGCCGGGAGCCAGAGCCGGTTCGCCGGTCAGGCAGTCGTCCTGGGCATACCGGCAGCGAGCGGCGAAGCGGCAACCGGTGATCGGCTTCGTCATGTCCGGCAGTCCACCCGGAATTGTCTGCAGCACTGTGTGCGTCGGCGATTCGAGTCGCGGAATCGCGGCCATCAGCGCTTCGGTGTACGGGTGGCGCGGACGAGTGAACAACTCCTCGGTGGCCGACGTTTCCACGACGGACCCGGCGTACATGACGGCGACGCGATCCGATCGTCCCGAGACCACACCGAGGTCGTGGCTGATCAGGATGACGGCCATGTTGAGCTTGTCGTTGAGCGAGGCGAGCAGGTCGAGGATCTGCTTCTGCACGGTCACGTCGAGCGCTGTGGTCGGCTCGTCCGCGATCAGCAGTTTCGGCTCGCAGGCCAGGGCCATCGCGATGACCACACGCTGACGCATACCGCCCGAAAGTTCGTGGGGGTACTGATCGAGCCGACGCTTGGGCTCGGGGATACCCACCATCGACAGGAGTTCCGCAGCGCGATCGCGGGCCGCGTCCTTCTTCAGACCCAGGTGGAACTTCAAGGATTCGGTGATGTGGGTACCGATGCGCTTGAACGGATTGAGCGAGGTCATCGGATCCTGGAAGACCATGGCGATCTCGGGTCCCCAGAAGTGCTTCATCTCCGACTTCTTCATGGTCGACATGTCGCGGCCGGCAAACGTCACCGTCCCGCTGATGTCCAGAGCCGGACCCTTCTGCAGCAGACCCATGATGGTGCGCCCGAGAACCGACTTGCCGGAACCGGATTCACCCACGATACCGAGAGTTTCACCGGCGGAAACGTGGATCGAGACACCGTCGACTGCTCGCAACTGGCCACGCGGAGTGGCGAATACGGTCCTGATGTTGTCCGCCTGCAGTAGCGGAACGCCGTTCTGAACTGAAGTGGTCACAGCTTACTCCGATACTTCTCGCCGATGAGGTTGAAGGAGAACACCGTCAGGAAGAGGAAGACGCCGGGAACCAGAACGATGAACGGATGCTTCTCCACGATCCCGCCCTGGCCTTCCGCAATCATGTTGCCCCAGGTCGGATCAGGTTGTGCGATACCGAGTCCGAGGAAGCTGAGTGATGCTTCCGCGACGATCAGGCCGGAGACGGCCACCAGGCCGAGCGCGGCGACCGGAACGAGGACGTTGGGAACCAACTCGCGCCAGATGACGCGCCATTTGGTGGCGCCCATGGCCCGCGCGGCAAGCACGAACTCCCGTTGGGCGACGACGATGGTGTTGGCCCTGGCGATTCGAACCATGCTGGGAATGCAGAGAATCGAGAGTGCGAGGGTGATGTTGCGCAGGTTCGACGTGAGCACCGCGGCCAGTGCGATCAACAGCACCAGAGAAGGAATGGCCAGCAGCGAGTTGGTCAGGATTCCGACGACTGCGTCGACCTTGCCGCGGAAGTAACCGGCCATGACGCCGATGGTGCCGCCGATGATCATGCCGATCAGTACGGCGCAGATGGCCACGGTCAAGGATGCGCGAGCACCGAACAAAGCGCGGGCAAGCAGGTCGAGACCGAAGTTGTTGGTACCCAACGGGTGATCGGAGAGCAGGCTCGGCGAGGCGAAGCCCGGCTCGGCCAAGGTCTTGACCGTGTCCTTGTACTCACCGAGCGGCAGCAGCGGTGCGAAGATCGCGGCCAGGATCAGCGCGGCCAGCCAGATGCACGCCAACCAGTACGAGAGATCGAACTGACTGCCCCACTTGGACGTACCGAGTTTGCCGAGACCCTTGAAGAGGAAAACCAGGGCAACGAGCGCGAGCACGATGCGGACGGTCATCATGATGGCCGAACCGAAGAGTGCGGTGCCGAGCAGCGCAACGCCGATCACCGTGAGAATCGATCCGATCAGGACCAGATTCTTGGGCTGTTCCAACGTCTCGACGGGGCCGGGAGCCAGCAGGACTGTCTGCTGCCGGTATGTCATCACCTCGGACGGGGCCGGCGACGGGGCCGCTCCGTCTGGCGTCACTTCAGACATGGACACGACGACTCCTCGGGTCAAGATAGGTGTACAGAACATCGATCGCAC
>NZ_LEKE01000119.1:0-14794 GCF_001029585.1 Rhodococcus sp. ARP2
GTTCACGGCGTCGGGTACGCCTGGGACGTGCCGCGATGAGCGGCGTCGACCGACTCTTTGCACGGTGGCCGCGGCCGCTGGACCCGATGCGATCGTTCAAAGTGAAGGTCGGCCTCCTGGTTGTCGCAGCGCTGTTGTTCGCCGCGGGCGGTTTCTGGCTGACGTCGCAACAACCGTTTCGTTTTGCTCTCCTGACGGCGCTGGTTGTCGCTCTCGGAGTTACACAAGTGCTCGCACACGGAATGACGTCACCGCTTCGCGAGATGACAGCCGCGGCGAAGGCGATGGCGCGCGGCGATTATTCGCGGCGGGTACGAGCGACTTCCCGCGACGAAGTAGGCGAACTCGCCCATGCGTTCAATCGGATGGCCGAGGACCTCGGGGCCGACGACCGGTACCGCCGCGAGTTGATCGGCAACGTCTCCCACGAATTACGGACGCCCATCACCGCTTTGCAAGCCATGCTCGAAAACGTCGTCGACGGTGTCGAAGAACCGGATCCGGCGATGATGAAATCGGCGTTGCGGCAGACGGAACGACTGGGAGCGCTGGTGGCCGACCTTCTCGACCTCTCGAAACTCGAGGGTGGCGCCATGCCGTTGAAGCGCCGCCGTTTCGAGGTCGAGCCGTTCCTACGTGAGCTGTCGAGTGTGAGTGCGGGCGACATCGAGATAGACGTCAAGCCTCCGAAATTGTCCGTGGTAGCCGATCCGGATCGCCTCCATCAGGTGGTGACCAACCTGGTGGACAACGCGGTTCAGCACGGGAACGTCGACACGAAAGTTGTCATCCGAGTGCGTACCGGCAGTGCAGGGGAGTTGGTGCTCGATGTCCACGACGACGGCCCCGGCATCGAGCCACACGCCCGTGAGCGAGTGTTCGACCGCTTCATCCGCGGCGGATCGACCGACGGGGGTACCGGGCTCGGCCTCGCGATCGCGAAGTGGGCGGTCGAATTACATGACGGCAGGATCGCCGTCGTCGATGCCCCGTCGGGCTGCTGCATTCGAGTAGTGCTGCCGCAGAGCTGAATCAAAGTTTCCAACGAGATCGAGAGATCTCGCGATGGCGCATGCCTTCATCAGGCATTCGCCCGTAGTTCCGAACCCGAAATTTGAACCCGAAACATGGGAGATCACATGAGCGCTCCAATAGTCATTCCACCGAAAGCACCGATACCGGTTGCAAAACCCAAGCGTCCCAGCCGGTTCTGGCGTCCTGATCGCACGTCGATGGCCACCCGCTCGATGCTCGTCGGCGCGAGCAGCGTTGGGGCGCTGGCGGCCCTGATCCTCGATCCAGGGTTCGTGAGTATCGCGTACGTGATCGTCGGTGTCGGCGTGGTGATCGTGTTCGGGATTCTGACGCCGCCGCGGATGTCTACGACGCAGTGGGCCGCCGCGATGGGGATGCTCGCACTTCTGGGCGTTGCCGCCGTTCGCGGTGCGGAGTGGTTGGTGTTCCTCTGCGTCGTAGCTGCGTGGGTTCTGTTCACGTGGACTCTGATCGGCGGGCGGACGTGGACCGGAATACTTCTGGGAACGGTCGCTCCCTGGCGGGCACCCCACCGTACGGTCAACTTCGTTCGTCGTCGAAAACTTGCTACCCGCTCTGCTCCGCGGGTGCCGGCGGCGCGAGTTGTCGTCGTGAGCGCAGTGTCGATTCTTCTCCTGCTGATTTTCGGATCTTTGTTCGTGAGTGCGGATCCGGAGTTCGCGAAGATCTTCGGCGGCTTCGCTCCTGCCATCTCCGTGTCGAACCCGGGGGCACGGATCTTTGCCGGCGTCGTGATGGCGTTCGGCACACTGGTTGCGGTGTACCTGCGTCGCAGAACGCCGACGGTGGACGCGTTTGCACCTGCGCCGGCGACGCCGTTGCCGATGTGGGAGTGGGCGGTCCCGCTCGGAGTGCTCAACGTGCTGTTCCTCGGTTTTGTTGCAGTACAGACGAAGACGCTGTTCGGGGGAGACGAGCACGTACAGGTGACCGATGGACTGACCTATGCGGACTACGCGCGTGAGGGTTTCTGGCAGCTCATGGCGGTTACCGTGCTGACGCTGCTCGTCATCGCCGTCGCAGTGCGGTACATCGACCGCCGCGACGCTGGATCGAGGCGTCTTGCCCGCGGACTGCTGGGTGCCCTGTGTGTCTTCAGCCTGGTGATCGTGGCGTCTGCTGTGCACCGGATGTGGTTGTACGAGAATCAGTACGGTTTCACGGTGCTCCGGGTCAGCGTCTTCGCGACAGAACTGCTTCTGGGCTTCGTGTTCGTGTTGTTGCTCGTCGCAGGTATTCGGATGTCCGGAAAATGGCTGCCCACAGCTGTTCTCGCCACTTCGGCCGTCGCGCTGCTTGCCTTCGCGGTGTTCAACCCCGATGCGTACATCGCGCAAAAGAACGTGGAGCGGTTCGAGGGCGGCAAGAGCATAGACGTTTCCTACTTACGCGGGCTCTCCGTCGACGCGGTACCTGCCTTGGATCGTCTACCGGAACCGCAGCGTTCATGTGCCTTGAGCAGATATCGATTCGGAGTGCCGGGTACCACTGCGCCCTGGGAGTTCAACGCAGCGCGTGAGAAGGCGCGCGACATCCTGGAAGCTCGCCCGGTCGGTCCGTGCCTGCAGATGTACACGGTCGGATAGACGCAGGGCGATTGTGCAGCCGCACGGCAGATATCGCGCGCGGCTGCACAATCGGCGAGCGTCGCCTGTTCGATCAGTGCACGGCGACTGAGATTTTCTCCCGTTCCTCCGCGGACACCACGTCGCGGGTGGAGCGCAAGTCGATCGTCACGCTGTTGAGTTGGCCGCCGTAGCGGAACGTGCCCTTGTCCGCGAACTCTTCCGCGACCGGGCTTCCCCGGTTGATGCCGACGTCGAGCTGTTCGTTCATGCTGAAGATCGCCCGAGTGGTCTTCTCGATCCGGCCCTCGGAGACCACCTCGTCGTCGACGCTCAGGGTTGCGGTTCCACCCTTGCCGATTCCGCCGCCGTCGTACTCGAAGTGGACGGACACCTCGCGTGCATCGGGTGCCAGCGGGTTGCGCCCGCGCACGAAGGTCCGACCACCGCCGCTGAAGTTGTAGCAGTAGACGGGGACGGAATCGAGTATGTACAAAGCGAATCCGCCGAACCGGCCACCGAGGCTGACCAGCATGCCGTCGGCGACGCTACCCAGACTCGCGGTCAGCGTGTACGAGCGGTTGAAGAACGTCGGCGCGGCTTTCTCGACCAGACCGTTCATGTGTGGGTACAGCGTGAGGGTCTTGCGGCCCATCATCGGATGCGGGGGTCGTGATTCCGCGGTGGCGTGGCGACCGACCGTTCTGTCGTCCAGCGGCAACACCTGATATTTGGCCGCCTCGACGAGGAACTTTTCCTTGAGGCGGGCCAGGATCTCGGGATGCTCGTCCGCGAGATCGCGGGCCTGCGACCAGTCGACCGAGGTGTCGTACAGCTCCCAGCGGTCTTCGCTCATCGGTGTGAGCTCGAGGCCGTGAGTGGCCATCAGCCAGGGTGCGCGGTGGGCCGTGACTGCGGTCCAACCGTGATCGTAGATTCCGCGGTTGCCGAAGATCTCGAAATACTGTGTGGTGTGGCGCTCTTCGGCGTCGGGCTCGGCGAAGGTGTAGTTCATCGCCACGCCTTCCATCGGTTTCTGGGTGACCCCGTCGACGCTGGTCGGTGCCGGAATGCCGGCAGCTTCCAGGATTGTCGGCGTGATGTCGACGCAGTGATGCCACTGCTCCCTGATTCCTGGCTTGTCGATCCCCTTGGGCCAGTGGGCGATCAGACCGTTTCGGGTACCGCCGTAGTGGGACGCAACCTGCTTGGCCCACTGGTACGGGGTGTCGAGAGCCAGAGCCCACGACGCCGGATAGTGCGGGTAGCTGGTTTCGGTCCCCAATTCGTCGTAGCGCGCCAGTACGTCGGATGTCGCACTCTTGTAACCGTTGAGGCCGGCGAGGTAGTTGAACGAGCCCTCCATGCCGCCCTCGGCGGAGGCGCCGTTGTCACCCATCATGTAGAGCACCAGAGTGTTGTCGAGTACACCCATTTCCTGCAACCGGTCGACGAGCCTGCCTACCTCGTCGTCGGTGTGCTCGAGAAATGCCGCGTACAACTCCATCAAACGGGCCGAGACCTTCTTCTGGTCGTCGTCGAGTTCGTCCCAGTGTGGGAGCCCCGGAGCCCACGGGGCCAACTCGGTGTCAGGAGCGACGACGCCCAGTTCCTTCTGCTTGTGGAGGGTGATCTCACGTTGGCGATCCCACCCGTGATCGAATTCGCCGACGTACTTGTCCAGGTAGCGGTCCGGGACCTGAAGTGGAGCGTGGCACGCGCCGAAGGGGAGGTAGCAGAACCACGGCTTGTCCGGGTCCATCGTGTTGACGCCCTCGACCCATTCGATCGCGTGGTCGACGAGATCTTCGGACAGGTGGTAACCCTCCTGTGGCGTCTTGGGTAAGTCGACCATCGTGAAGTCCTCGTAGAGAACCGGGGTGAACTGATCGGACTCGGCACCGAGAAAACCGTAGAACTTGTCGAAACCCTCACGGACCGGCCACCGATCGAACGGCCCGGCAGCGGTGGTCTCCCACGTCGGGGTCTGGTGCATCTTGCCGAAAGCGCCCGTCGCATAGCCGTTTCCCTGCAGGACGCGTGCGACCGTGGCGGCAGAGGCAGGGCGGGTACCGTTGTATCCCGGTGCCGCGTTGGCCATTTCGGAGATGACACCCATACCGACACTGTGGTGGTTGCGCCCCGTCAGTGTGGCGGCACGCGTCGGCGAGCACAGAGCCGTGGTGTGGAATCGGCTGTATTTCACGCCGGTTTCGGCCAAACGCTCGGCGGTGGGCGTGCGGCACGGGCCACCGAACGCGGAGGGTGCGCCGAATCCGACGTCGTCGATCATGATCAGCAGCACGTTCGGGGCCCCGGCCGGCGGGCGAAGCGGTTCCGGGCGGGTGTACGGGGGATTCTGATCGGGGTAGTACACGGCGGCCGCGACGTTCGGCGTCTCGGGAATGATCGGGATGGAATGGCGATTCACCAGCAGGCTCCTTGGCGTATGCAAAACCGGGTCGATTAAGCAGTCGTCTTAATCTGGAGCGTATCGATCGGAATTCAGTTGGCGGCGTAGGTCTCGCTGACTGGGACAATCACCCCTGTGAGTGGTTAAGGAGTCCCTGCACTCCCAAACCGCGCACAGGGGGTGGGTCTTGCGGAATTAAGTCAGTGACTTATATGGTCGGTATATGCCCGCCTCGTTGGATGCCAAGAACGCCATGATCGCCGTCGCCGAGCGGATGTTCGCCGAGCACGGTATTCACGAAGTGTCCATGCGGGACGTGGCGACTGCGGCCGGGCAGCGCAACAACTCTGCAGTTCAGTATCACTTCGGTGGGCGAGACGGTCTGGTACTGGCCGTATTCCGGCATCGGATGGATCAGATCAATGCAGCGCGACTGACGTATCTGGACGACGTCGACGCCAGTGGGCGGACCGATCTGGTCCGTGCTTTGGTCGAAGCCTTCCTGTATCCGCTTGCCGATTTCATGGCGACGGTCGACGGGTCCAACTATGCGCGGTTCATCGCGAGAATTTCACCGTCAGTAGATACACAGAGTGCTGAGTTTCGCGAGGTCAGTGAAGGAATCAACGAGGTAGTCGGCAGGTTGACGCGGGCGTTGCCGCATCTGCCCCGCCGCGTCGCGGTTGAACGGATCGATCTGACGTTCAACATGAGCGTCTCTGCTCTGGCCATCTTCGAGCAGCGCCGCGAAGACGAAAACCCCGTTGTGCAGGCAGATTTCGATACGACGGTGGATCATCTGGTCGATCTCGCGGTAGGAGCACTGACCGCGCCCCAAAGCGCACACAAACGCACACGAGCAAAGCGGGTGCACGCGTCGACTGACGTGTGACCCCGCGACACGACACGACAGGACGGAGTCATTCGATGGCTACCCTTACATCATCACGAACAGTCCAAATCGGCAATCACACAATCGAATTCGGACCACGCGGAATGAGGCGCAATCCGGAAGGCGTTGAATCGAGGCCGTACGAGCGGTTCACTCTGACACCCGTCACACCGTTCATCGGTGCCGAGATCAGCGATATCGACTTGCGTGATCCGTCGGAGGAGCAGATCGAGGACGTGCGTCGGGCCCTCCTCGAATGGAAGGTCGTGTTCTTTCGGGACCAGCCGATTTCGAGCTTGAATCATCGTGACTTCGCGGCCCATTGGGGTGAACTCGAGGTCCATCCACTTCTCCCGCAGGGAGAGGTCCCGGCAGTCGTCAGATTCGAACGCGGAGAGGACAGTCCAGGAACGGAGAACATCTGGCACGTCGACGTCACCTGGACGAAGACGCCGCCACTCGGTTCAGTACTTCGGGCGATCGACGTACCGCCTGCCGGTGGTGACACGCTCTGGGCCGATATGGGTAACGCCTTCGACTGCCTCCCCGACGAGATCAAGGACTTGATCGACGGCAAGGACGCCATCCACGATTTTGTGCCGTCCTTCGGACGCGGCATGAGCCCGGAGAAGTTGGAGCAGATGAAGGAGCAGTACCCGCCGGTTCTGCATCCGATGGTGCGTAAGCATCCGGAGACCGGGCGTAAGACTCTGTTCGTCAACAGCCTCTTCACCACCCACATTCCGGATATGGATCCTGTCGAAGGCAACGATCTGCTCAACCTGCTGTTCGCGCAGGTCAAGGTCCCGGACTTCCAGTGCCGCTTCAAGTGGGCGCCGAATTCCATTGCCTTCTGGGACAACCGGGCCACCCAGCACTACGCTGCGAGCGACTACTTCCCTCATCGCCGCGTCATGGAGCGGGTGGCCATCCTGGGGGACCGGCCCTTCTGATTTTGTACTCCACTCGCGCAGGACTGGCGGTGGTCGGCGACGACCCGAGCGAGATCACGTATCTTTGCCATCGAGGAAGTCCGCGACCACCTTCATGAACAATTCCCGCTCTTCGATGTGCGGCATGTGGCTCGAATGTTCGAATCGGACCCACCGTGCTCCGCTTATCTCGCGGACAAAAGGTTCGACAGAGCGATCGGTTGCTTCGTCGTACGCACCGTTGATTACCAGCGTTCGAGTCTGAATCCGGGAAAGACGTTCTTTCACAGACCAATTGCGTAGGGATCCGATGACGTGAAACTCGCTTGGACCGTTCATCGTGTGATAAACAGTCGGATCGGTATCGATCCACTCGAATGTCGCCGCCACTTCCGGTGGGGTCGGAATCGATCGGCATACATGTCGATCGTAGAACTCCGACATCGCCGCCCGATACTCCTGTGAGTCCGTCGTACCTGCATGTTCGTTGCGCAGCAACGCTTCTTGGACCTCAAGTGGCAAGGCGCTCCGCAGTTCGGCTGCTGCGTCCATCCAATCCTGCATCGATGCCGGTGAATTCGCGATCACCAGATTCCGAAGCCCTGGTGGTCGGCGCAGCGCATGCTCAGCCGCCAGCATGCCACCCCACGATTGACCCAAGAGGTCGTACTCGCCGATTCCGAGCTCCGAGATTAGATTCTCGAGCTCGCGGAGGAACAGGTCGACGGTCCAGAAATCGTAGGGAGCTTCGGACATATGGGTCGAGCGTCCATTTCCCAATTGGTCGTAGTGTATGACGGATCGGTTGTCGTTGACCAAATCGCACAGGCTGACGAGGTAGTCGTGGGTGCAACCAGGCCCACCGTGTAGCACCAACAGCGGACGACCACGTTCTTGAGGCTCTTCGCTTTCAGCTGTCCAGCGGTAGTAGGTACTCCATTGTTCGAATCCGACTACCGATTCTTCGACAGTATGCACAGCCGTATCTCCTTGCAGCTCGTGGGCGATGCTCTGATCCTCGGCTCCAGCAACGGCGTTGCCAACCTGTTCTGTGTCTGAACAAAACTCGCGTGAGCGCCCGCCGCGGACAAAACTATGACCTGCATCTCAAGGATGCTTTCGATGAATTCTTCCTGTGTAACAGCTGGATTAACTGTCGCGTGTCGGATGGGAAGGTCACTCGTTGCTGCTCAGAGGTGGGGCCGCAATCGACATACTCGCGATCTTCGGCTTATCTGGGTTGCACTTTTTGTTCAGTAACAAATGCTATTGCACCTGAACTATCGCACCCTGCATGCTCGGCTGACCAACCGATAACATGCAAGGAGGTGAGTTCGAGATGACTTTCTCAGTCGGCCCGCAGTTTCCCAGGCCGGATGCTCAATTGATGGAGAGATTTACCCGAGTTACCGCAGCAACACTCGGCCACACAACAGATTTCGGGTTTCCTCGTGGATTGAAGCCAGTTGGTCCTTCGGGCCGATTCGCGGGTCCGGCCCTGACAGTCAAGATCCCCCATCTCGATTCGACAGCTGTTCATCGTGCGATGAGTTTGGTTCAACCGGGGGATGTTGTTGTGATCGATCAGTCCGGCGACGATCACCGTTCCAGTTTTGGTGGCACGCTTGCCGCAATCGCCGCGGATGCGGGAGCAGTCGCAGCGGTGTCGAACGGTTCGACCAATGATGCGGCCGAAATTCGTGAACTGGGGTTCCCAGTGTTCTCTCGCGGTCTTACGGCTTTGACGACACGAATCTTGATGTTGGAAGGGCAGATCAACGTCCCAGTCAGCGTCGGTGGCGTTGTCGTGATGCCTGGTGACATCGTATTCGGCGATGACGACGGTATCGCCGTCGTGCCGGCCTCGCAGGCTCAGGAGGTAGCAGATCGATTGTCGCTCATTGAGATCGACTTCGAGCGTTCGGACCTTCGCGGCACTGTGGCCAGGGGTACTGACCTAGCCGAGTTGACCGGTGCGTCCGGTCAAGGTCCGCGATGACTACGGGAGGCAGCCTCGCAATCAGATTGGCTCAAGTGTCCTCGGTTCGTGATGTATCGACGAACGCGGAGCTGTGCCAGTCGTTGGTCGACCATGCGGTGCAGGAAGGAATCGACCTCCTGGTGCTTCCCGAATCGGCGTCGAGTCGGACCGATGCCGTCGACGAATCTCCCCAGGATGAGCGGCTCGATGGATTCTTTGTTCGTAAGTTAGCCGAATCCACGCGCGGAACTGAGCTGACCGTCATCGTGGGAGTCACCGAGACCGCTGATACGGGAAGGCCTTTCAACACTATCGTGGCGCTTCGCGACGGCGAGATCATATCCACGTACCGGAAGATACACCTGTACGACGCCTTTGCCTTCCGCGAATCAGACTCCGTTACTGCAGGAGACGGAACTCTCAGTACCTTTGTGGTCAAGGGGTTCTCGATCGGAATGCTTACCTGTTATGACATACGATTCCCGGAGGTTGCCAGACTGCTGGCGGACAAAGGCGTCGATGTTCTGGTGCTTCCGACATCATGGGTTTCCGGACCGCTCAAGGAAGAGCACTGGGAAACCCTGTGCAAAGCCCGCGCCTTGGAGAACACATGTTTCCTCGCTGCCGCCGGTCAAACAGGAGGCAACCGAATCGGACGCAGCATGATCGTCGGTCCGGACGGTGTGGTGCGAGCGATGGCTGGAATCGAGGAAGGCACTGTGTCCGTCAGCCTTTCGATGGCCCTTCTTCACTCTGCCCGGCACGTGATGCCGGTCCTGAAGCAACGGCGCTTCTTCGTCGATCCACGAGCAACAGATGTCGTATCGGCATCCGATTGCCAGTACAGCAGGAGCTGACAATGACTACATTCATACAACGTCGACACACGATCGCGGCAGTGCTGTGCGCAGGTTCGGTCCTTGCAGGATCGGCCTGTAGTAGCGGCGCCACCGCCGACAGTTCAAGTGCCGCGCAACCCTCGGTGCAGATGGACTCGGCACTTCACGACGCTCTTCCACAGAGGATTCGTGACGCAGGCAAGCTCGTGATCGTCATGCCTGGTGTGAACCCGCCGTGGTGGCAGAAGGCAGGTGACTCCTATAGTGGTGCGGCTGCTGAACTCACCGGCCAACTCGGCGAAGTCCTGGGCATAAACGTCGAGTACGTACCGATGAACGATCTGGCTGGGGCGTTCGCTGCAGTTTCGTCCGGTCGATACGACGCTGGGTTCAACCCCTACGGAGACACCGGCAAATCGGAGAATATTCAGTTGGTGGACGTGGTGCGCGAGATCGTTCCATTTCTCGTTCCCAAGGGAAATCCAAAGGGTGTGAACGGTCTCGACGACGTTTGCGGGATCTCGGTGTCCGCGTTGGGCCCCGCCGGTACCGGGTCTGCCTACAAAATTCTAACCGATCGTTCCGATCGTTGTGTGGCCGAGGGTAAGTCGGCGATCAATGTGGTGGGTCTCAAGTCGGTTCCTGATGGAGTTTTGTCCGTCAAGTCGGGGCGCGCTGATGCATTCTTCGCCTCCGGCGCACCACTTTCCTACTATGCAAAGACTTCGGACGGTGCGCTGGAGATCACCGGAAAAGATGCCGACAACGGATTCTCGAATCTTTACCAGGGCATGATTCTTCCGTTGAACTCTCCGTTGACGCCGACAATTCTTGCGGGATTTCAGAAGGTGTTCGACAGCGGCGCCTACGACGAGATCATGAACCGTTACGAACTCCAGGCTCAAATGCTTGACGCTCCTGGTGTCGACCTCGCCAGGGCGAAGTGACATGACCGCCAGCGACATGCGTGATCTCGGGACTGCCCGCGTGACCCCTGACGGTGACGACATGATCGATGTGTCGATCGCAAAGCGTCCGCCGAGGCCGTGGACGTGGTTCACGGCAGTTGTCGTCGGAGTTCTTCTCGCTCAACTCGTCAACATGATGGTCCGAAACCCCAACTTCGAATGGGGTGTCGTCGCCGAATATCTGAACAGTGAGCAAATATTGAAGGGTCTGGTGGTGACGTGCTACTTGACGATTCTGGCGATGTTCATCGGAGTCGTGTTCGGTGGAGTACTCGCCGCGTTCCGAATCGCGGACAACCCGGTGCTCCGCGCGATCGCATCGGGATACATCTGGGTCTTTCGTGGAACTCCGCAGCTTGTTCAGTTGATCTTCTGGTTCAATATCGCACTGTTGATTCCGGTTCTCGGGATCGGAATTCCCTTCGGACCGACATTCATTCAATCCGAGGCGAATTCGGTGATAACCCCCTTTCTTGCTGCGGTGGTAGGTCTCGGTCTTCACGAGGCCGCATATCAGGCCGAGATCTATCGGGCGGGCCTTCTATCTGTCGACGAGGGACAGATAGACGCTGCCAAGTCGGTCGGCATGAAGCCGATGTCGATCTTCCTGAGAATTCAACTGCCGCAAGCGATGCGGTTCATTGTCCCGCCGACATTCAGTCAGATCATCGGCATGACGAAGGCTACGTCCATCGTGAGCGTCATCGGCGGCGCGGAACTGTTGTTCTCCGCTCAGGAAATCTACAGTGACACATTCCAAACGATTCCATTGTTGATCGTGGCCTGTATCTGGTATCTCGTTCTGACCACCGTACTCAACTTCTTCCAGTATTTCATCGAGGCGCACTACGCCAAGGGCGCCACCCGAAGCGCATCGACCAATGCCGGCACCTGGTTTGCGCAGTGGGTGTCGAAGGGTTTGCGCAAGAATCGAATGAGGACGTCATGACGGATCGAACCAGAAGTACGGGACAACCGCTGCTCTCTATTCGCAATTTGCGAAAAAGCTACGGAGACAATGAAGTATTGCGCGGAGTCAGCCTGGACGTACACCGCGGCGAAACAGTGGCAATTCTCGGAGCATCCGGTTCGGGCAAATCGACGATGTTGCGTTGCGTCAACTATCTGGAACGGCCAGACGGTGGCTCAATCACTCTCGGTGGTGAGTTGCTCGGGTGTGAACTGAGTTCGCGCGGTCTGCGGATGCTCGGTGAGGGAAAGATCTCCAGACAGCGCCAGAAGACGGGGATGGTCTTTCAGAGCTTCAATCTGTTTCCCCATTGGACCGTGCTCCGGAACGTGATCGACGCGCCGATCCACGTTCGAGGCCTGGACAAGGGTAAGGCTCGCGAACTCGGTCTGAGATTGTTGTCGAGGGTGGGATTGGAAGATCGTGCGGACTCGTACCCGAAGCACCTTTCCGGGGGACAACAGCAGCGTGTGTCGATTGCGCGCGCGTTGGCGATGGAGCCGGAGTTGTTGCTCTTCGATGAGCCGACCTCGGCCTTGGATCCGGCTAACGTCGGGGAGGTGACCTCGGTGATGAAGCAGTTGGCCGACGAAGGATCGACCATGATGGTTGTCACTCACGAGATCGGCTTTGCACGCGCCGCGGCATCCCGGGTCGTTGTGGTGGCGAACGGTTCGATCGTCGAGGACGGTCATACCGAGCAAGTGCTGCAGGCGCCGCGGAGTCCGATCACCGAGTCCTTCTTGGAGAACACCCTGCACCGATGATTCGATTCAGGAGCGGACGATGCAGACGCGAGGGACTTGAAGGACGGAGAACGTTGTGGGTCGGGTGACCAAGTTCGATGCGGCCCTGTTGGGCAGAAGAATCGAGGACCCATCCTCCCGGGGTATCGCCTCCTACGTAGCTGAACTGATCAGGACAGGTGAACTGACGCCGGGGGACGCACTGCCCCACGTGCGTTCGTTGGCCGAGGTTCTCCGGGTCAGTCCGGCGACGGTCTCCTCGGCGTGGAGTCTGCTCAAGAAACGAGGGTTGATCATGGGCAGCGGTAAGTCGGGAACCCGAGTCAGCAGCCCGGTGGGATTGGTGACGCGAATCGAACCGGCATCCATCATCCCGGCCCGGTTCGACATGCGCTTGCTTTATCCCGACCCTGACCTGTTGCCCTCGCTGAAACCGGCGTTGGTCAGTGCATCGGAGATGCCGGGACTCGACCAGTACTACGATTCGCCCATCCTTCCCGCGCTCAGAGATGTCGTGGAGCCCGAGTGGCCGTACCCCGCTGAGGCATTCGCAGTGGCGAACGGCGCATCTGATGCTATATGGACTGTCTTACAGTCACTTTCGGTTCCCGGCGATCGAATTGTGGTTGAATCCCCGACGCAACCGCAGTTGCTCAACCTCATGTCGGATCTGGGTCTGACCGTGGTGCCCGTGCCGTACGTCGAGGGCGGGTTGTCACTGATGCATCTCGAGGAAGCAATGAAGACGCGTCCTGTTGTGGTCTTCTATCAGCCGAGAGCTCAGGTGCCGACGGGTAATGCAACAGCTACGGACCGCGCATGGCGGATCGCGGAAGTACTGAAGCGCAATACTTCCGCGATGATTGTGGAGTACGACGATCTGAATGCTCTATCGTTGGTGGATATCAACAGTGTGGGCGAGTATCTCCCCAAACGGACGATCCACATCAAGTCCTATGAGAAGTCGTACGGGCCTGATCTGCGGCTGGCAGTCATCGGAACGACTGTTGCTCGGATGGCCACTGTCCATGCGCAGATCCGATTGACAAGGCAGTGGACATCACGAATCTTGCAGAGTGCCTTGGCGTGGTTGCTGCAGGACGAAGTGACGGCTGAGGGCGTCGCTCGCGCCCGAGGCATTTACGCAGAAAGGCTCTTCGCCTTGACGTCGATGTTGCACGCCAACGGCATTGATGTGCCCGCCAGGGACGGGTTCTGCGTCTGGATTCCCGTGACAGACGAGGCGAAGGCGATCGAGCATCTCACAGCGCACGGGATCCTGGCCCTTGCCGGCGAGACGTCCTATTCGACGGGGGCGTTACCGCATATCCGTGTTGCCACGTCGAGAATGGAGCCGGGGATGAGCAGTCAATTGGCGGAGATTCTCCGTCAGTCCGCGCTCGCACTGTAAACGAGAACTGTTGAATGGAGTTGGACGTGAAATACCCACGTAGCGGACGGATTCCGGGGACGGCGTGTTCGAAGGACCAGCGGTTCAGTCACTTCAGTTTCATCCCTTCTCATCCCAGTGGTCGTGTCGCTGTGCTCGTACACGGGAGCGACCGGGCCGCCGAGTCCCTGCGCGAGTTATTTCTGGACTGGGCGGAAACGACGGGAACCACATTGCTTACGCCACTATTCCCCGCCGGGATCGGCAATCCGGCCGACAGTGACAATTACAAATCCCTCGAGTACGAAGGAATTCGGTTCGACCGCGTTTTGATCGACATGCTCGACGATCTTGCCGGTTGGGTGGAACTGGAGTTCGACCCCGAAGTATTACTGTTCGGATTCTCCGGGGGTGCTCAGTTCGCTCATCGGTTCTTCCTTGTTCATCCGCAACGAGTTCTTGCGGTCTCGATCGGTGCGCCCGGAAATGTGACGTTGTTGGATCGCGCGCGCGATTGGTGGGTGGGCATCGGAAACGCCTCGACTGTGTTCGGGCACGACATCGATCTCGAAAGTCTTGCCGCGGTACCGGTTCAGACTGTCATCGGTGGAAACGATGACGGGCGAGACGTCATCGCGGTCACACCAGAGCAGCCCAGATGGATGCCAGGAGCGAACGACGCCGGCGTGACTCGGGGTGATCGAATTGCGTCATTGCAGAACAACTATCGCCGGGCAGGAATCGACGTAAAAGAAGTGGTGATCGACTCGGTGTCACATCAGCTAGCACCGATGGTCACTCACGTTCAGGGATTCTTCGATTCTGTGCTCCAGCGGACTGCCTGACGCGTCCTTCTACTGCGGAATGCGGATGATGCACCGGAAGCCGACGTGGCAGGTCGAGGACTCCTCGGATTCGCCCTGCCGCGCGGCAGGGCGATATCGCAAGCAGTAGTTCGGTGCACACAGATGTGAGCCGCCCTTGATCACCCGTCGTGCGTAGGGTTCGCCGGCCAAGGCCTCGGTGGCGAACTCCGCGCGGG
>NZ_LEKE01000088.1:0-14769 GCF_001029585.1 Rhodococcus sp. ARP2
GTGAAGTACCAAAAAATATTTGGCACTGACATTCATCGACACACTGTTGAGTTCTCAAAGAACACGCACACACCATCACCACGACCCTATGGCCGCCGCTCCGGGGCAACTTTTCCAGCCTATCCCAACCAGGTCACCGGCGCAAACCGGAACCCCGTGAAGAAAAACTGGATTGTGTTCGCCAGGCACTTCGTACAACCTCGTGTCACTCACCCTCGCAGGTGGGAGTCGGTGTCCGTGTCGCTCTGACCTGGACAAAGTTACGCGAAGATCAACACAACACCAAATCGCCAGGTCAGAGCACTGCGGTCGGTAAACTTCACGGAACCCAGTACCTCTCGGCCAGTTCTTCGACGATCGGATCGCCTTCCTCGGCCTGTTCCAACGCTTCGAGATCGTCGTTGATCGACACCAGCCGGGGATCGTCACCCTCAGCTTCCTGAATCGGGTGCCGACCGTCCTCGGCGAGTTGCCTCAGTAGCTTTTCCTTGACGCGCGCTTTCAACGAATCAGCCATACCGCCAGCATGTGCCGCTCCGGCCCAGTTGTCGAGGCCTACTCGTCGTCCTTCTTGCCGAAGACACGTCGTGCCGTCGGAATCAGGATGATCAGCGCGCCGAGCAGAACGATGAGCGAAAAAACCTGCAGTGCCATGTCGACCTCTTACCGTCACGCCGGCGCGAGCCAGCTCCCCCACGGGGTGTTTCGAACAACCGTAAATGCAACGAGAACTCCGAGCACCACGATCGTCACAGTCGGCCGAAGCACGATCATGCGATCCCGCGTGCCTTTCCAACGGCGCACTGTCCAACCGATCCACGCGATCACCAACACCGCGACAAACGGCACGATCAAGACATTGCTGGACACTGCGGCGCCAACATCCAGATTAGTCAGGTCATTGACCGCACGAAGGCCACCACACGCCGGACACCACAATCCCGTCAACGCATACATCGGACAAACGCCGTAACTACCCTCACTGTGGGGATCACGGAAGTGGAGAACCGCGGCGGCCGCCACCGCCACTGCAGCAACACCGACGGGTGCGGCCAGCGCGCGTCGTCGACTTGCGACCACTTCCAACTCCATGACACCCACTGTAAGAGACCTCGGCAGCGACTAGCGCGCGCGAACGACTACCGACCGGACCACCATGTCGTGCCAGCACTGGTGCTTCGAGTCCCAGAGCGGCCAGAGATAGTTGAGGAAGCAGGCGCCACCCAGGATCGCCATCATGATCCAACGAAGCAGCGCCATCACCGGGCCGAGAGGCACACCGTCGGACTCCCGAATCACCGAAATTCCCAGCCACTTCTTGCCGAGCGTCTGTCCGGTGTTCCCTTGCCTGAAGACGAGATTCCACACCTCGATCAAGAAGATCGCCAGTATGCCGACGACCATGACGATCACCCCGACCGGATTACCGCCTTCAGCGCTCACGCTGCCGTCGTCGTATGTGGTCACTTCGGATCCGGAGAACGCGATCACTGCTCCGATGCCCGCGAGGATGACGCCGGGGAGCGGAACGACAAAGCCGTCGAGAATTGACGCGAGCACCCGAGAGATCCAGCTTGCGTACGGATAGGCGGGCGTCGGCGGCTGATAACCCTGCGGCGGCATCTGCCCGTACGGCGGCTGATTCTGCGATGGTTGGCCTGGCCCCCAGTTCTGATCCGACATCGAGGTCTCTCCTGTTCAGGCACGTGTTCGCCGAACTCAGGATAAACCGCACATACGCAAGAATTGGGAACTAACGACAAGAGCCCCACATCCGGATTTCCGGGTGTGGGGCTCTTGGCTGAGCTGCCTGAGAGAATCGAACTCTCGACCTTTTCATTACGAGTGAAATGCTCTACCGACTGAGCTAAGGCAGCGTGCCTTTCGGCGGTGGCGAGTCTATCTGGTCAACCCCCGGATCGCGAAAACGGGGGTCGGAAAGCGGCTCCGATGGAGGCAACCATCGCATCGAGCGCCCACTGCAACTTGACGTTGAAGTCGACGGCCTCGCGGCATTCGAGCACCGCTTCGATGCACTTGAGCAACCCCTCCGGGGACGTGCGTGCAGCCAACTCGGCGGCCTGCCGAGCCATGTCGGGATGGGTCGCCGTCGACGTCGACCCCAGCGAATAGGAAAGCGCGTCCCGGTACATGCCGGCCAGGTCGATCAGCGTCCGGTCGAGAAGATCGCGGCGGGCCCGGGTGTCGCGCGATTTCTGACGCGCTTCGAGGTCCTTGATCAGACCAGCCGATCCGCGCAGAGTCCCGGCTGTTCCCTTGCCGGTTCCACCACCACCCAAGGAGACCTTGAGCTCCTCGAGTTCCTGTTCCTTGAGTTCGGCGTAGAACGCCTTGGTGTCAGCCTCGATCGACTTCACCAAGTTCTCTGCGGCCTTGTACGCCGTCGAAGCACCGATCGCGTCTGCGGCTAGCCGAAGCGAACGCTGACGCTCGTCCCGCGCGCTCTCGTCAGTGGCGAGGCGCCGCGCCCGACCGACATGTCCGCCGCTGATCGATGCGGCGATTCTCGCTCGCTCCGGATCCAGCCCGTCGCGGTCGATCAGTACCTGGGCGATCGATTCGACGGACGGCGTCACCAACGGCATGTGCCTACACCGCGAACGGAGGGTGACAGACATGTCTTCCGGATCGGTCGTCGGCGCGCAGAGCAGGATGACCGTGCGGTCCGGTGGCTCCTCGACAACCTTCAGCAGGGCGTTGGCTGCGCCTTCGGTCAAACGATCGGCATCCTCGACCACGATGACCTGCCACCGCCCCGTCGTCGGCCGACGCGAAGCGATGTTGACTATCTCGCGCATGCCTTTGACGCTGATGCTCAGGCCGTCGGGGATGATCCGTCGTACGTCACCGTGGGTTCCACCCATCGTCGTCGTACAGGCATGACACTCACCGCACCCTGGTGCACCGTCGGAGGTGCATTGCAGGGCTGCGGCGAAGCAGAGAGCAGCAACCGAACGACCAGAGCCGGGTGGCCCGGTGAAGAGCCACGCGTGGGTCATCTCCGAGCCGCTGGAATCGCCACGAGCAGACAGCGCAGCATCACGCAGGCTCTGCTCGACGTCGTGCTGACCCACCAGCCGACCGAACACACCTCGTTCGGCCACTTCAGTACTCATGCAAAAACCCTAACCGTCGGCACCGACGAAGCCTTACGAGTCCTTCTTCGCCGGAGCCTTCTTGGCGGCAGCCTTCTTGGCCGGGGCCTTTCTTGCGGCTGTTTTCTTGGCAGCGGCCTTCTTTGCCGGAGCCTTCTTGGCTGCTGCCTTCTTCTTGACGGGACCGCGGGCCCGACGATCAGCCAGCAACTCCGACGCACGAGCATCAGAAATGGATTCGACGTCGTCGTCCTTGCGAAGGCTGGCGTTGGTCTCGCCGTCAGTGACGTACGGACCGAAACGGCCGTCCTTGATCACCATCGGCTTCTCGCTGACCGGATCGACGCCCAACTCACGCAACGGAGGCGTTGCCGATGCCTGACGCCCACGACGCTTCGGCTCGGCGTAGATCTTGAGCGCTTCGTCGAGCGTGACGGTGAACATCTGCTCTTCGTTGGCGAGCGAGCGTGAGTCCGTGCCCTTCTTCAGGTACGGACCGTAACGGCCGTTCTGCGCGGTGATCTCTTCCTTGGATTCGGGGTCGACACCCACCACGCGCGGAAGCGACAGCAGACGAAGTGCATCTTCTAAGGTGATCGTCGCCAAATCCATGGACTTGAGCAGCGATCCCGTCCGCGGCTTGGGGCCCGCGACCTTCTTGGCAGCCTTCTTCGCGGGTGCCTTCTTGGCTGCGGCCTTCTTCACCGCAGTCTTGGTACTGCCCGAACTGATTTCTTCCGGCTCGGGAGCGGAGACGGGAACGATGTCCGGTTCCGGCTCGGCCGGCGGTTCGGGCAGGATCTCGGTCACGTAGGGACCGAAGCGGCCTTCCTTCGCGACGATCTCGTGGCCCGTCAGTGGGTCGACGCCCAGCTTGCGGCCCTCTTGAGGCGTCGAGAACAGCTTCTCGGCGTACTCGGGAGTGAGCTCGTCCGGCGGCAGGTCGTCGGGAAGATTTGCCCGCTGCGAGATCAGATCGCCTTCGGGATCGTCCGGGTTCTGAACCATGCGCTCGAGATACGGGCCGAACCGGCCGACGCGCACGTGCACCTCGCGGCCCTCGGCGTCGTCGAAGAGACGGATGGAGTTGACCTCGCGAGCGTCGATCTCCTCGAGGTTGACTCCGACCATCTTCTTCAGCCCGCCCTCGCGGGCGACCGAACCTTCTGCGCCTGTCTCGCCGCCGAAGTAGAAGCTGCTCAGCCAGTTGCCGCGCTGCTCACGGCCACCGGCGATCGCGTCGAGATCGTCTTCCATTCCTGCCGTGAAGTCGAAGTCGACCAGCCGGCCGAAGTGCACCTCGAGCAGTCCGATGACGGCAAACGCCACCCAGGACGGAACCAGCGCGCTGCCACGTTTGTAGACGTATCCGCGATCGAGGATGGTCTTGATGATCGACGAGTAGGTCGAAGGACGGCCGATGCCGAGTTCTTCGAGCGTCTTGATCAGGCTGGCTTCTGTGTAGCGAGCGGGCGGGTTGGTGCTGTGCCCGTCCGGATCGAGCTTGGTGGCCGTGACTTCCTGGCCCTTGACCAGTACCGGAAGCCTGGATTCGGCGTCGTCGGACTGACCGCCGGCTTCTTCGTCGACACTTTCGACGTAAGCCTTGAGGAAGCCGGCGAACACGATGGTGCGACCCGAAGCGGAGAACGTGCAGTCCTCGCCGGTTCCTGCCGTGCCGGAGATGCGGAGCGTCAGCGTCGTACCGCGGGCGTCGGCCATCTGCGAAGCGACGGTCCGCTGCCAGATCAGTTCGTACAGCTTGAACTCGTCGGAATCGAGCTTGGAATGCAGCTGACCCGGGGTCTGGAACACGTCGCCGGCGGGGCGGATCGCCTCGTGAGCTTCCTGCGCGTTCTTGACCTTGCGGGTGTACTGACGCGGCGTCGGATGGACGTACTCCGGACCGTACAACTCGGTGGCCTGCGCACGAGCGGCTGCGATCGCCGACTCCGAGAGCGTCGTCGAGTCGGTACGCATGTAGGTGATGTAGCCGTTTTCGTACAGACGCTGCGCGATGCGCATTGCGCGCTCGGACGTGAATCGAAGTTTGCGTCCGGCTTCCTGCTGGAGCGTCGACGTCATGAACGGCGGGTAAGGCTTGCGCGTGTACGGCTTGTCCTCGGCGGAGGAAACCGTGAGGTCGACGCCCTGCAACGCTTCCGCCAGACGACGCGCGTACGCCTCGTCGAGCACGGTGACCGCGCTGCCCTTGAGCTTTCCGTCAGCTCCGAAATCGCGACCGGAGGCGACACGCGAACCGTCGACGGAGACGAGGCGAGCACCGAAACTACGCGGGCTGGCCTCTGCACCGGCGTCGAGCGTCGCGGAAATGTCCCAGTACGACGCCGACTTGAACGCCATGCGCTCGCGTTCACGCTGGACGATGACGCGAGTGGCCACCGACTGGACGCGGCCGGCCGAGAGCTTCGGCATGACCTTCTTCCAGAGAACCGGGCTGACCTCGTAACCGTAGAGACGGTCGAGGATGCGGCGGGTTTCCTGAGCATCGACGAGGTCGGTGTCGAGTTCGCGGGTGTCTTCGGCGGCAGCACGGATTGCCGGCTCGGTGATCTCGTGGAAGACCATTCGACGAACCGGAATCTTGGGCTTGAGAGTCTCGAGGAGATGCCAGGCGATTGCCTCGCCCTCGCGGTCGGGGTCAGTTGCGAGGAAGAGCTCGTCGGCGTCCTTCAACAGAGACTTGAGTTCGGCGACCTTGCCCTTCTTTTCCGGGCTCACGACATAGAGCGGCTCGAAGTCGTGATCGACGTTGACGCCGAGACGGGCCCATGACTCGCCCTTGTACTTGGCCGGAACGTCTGCTGCGCCGCGCGGCAGGTCGCGAATGTGACCGACCGATGCCTCTACGACGTAGTCCTTACCGAGGTAGGGAGCGATTTTGCGCGCCTTGGTCGGTGACTCGACGATCACGAGGCGACGAGGGTTACCGGACGCTCCCTGACCGCTGCCGTTGTCCGCTTTAGCCACCTGCTGCCCGAGCCTTCCTTTGGACGTTCACTGCCGTCGGCAGATCTTCAGAACTAGACGTGTGGAGCAAGTTATACCCCGTGTCTCTCTTTACAGAGTGACATACCCGCAAGACATTCGTGCAGATCAGTACAGTATGGGCTCCGTCGGACACGCGGCATGAGCACCGTCGGACACGCGGCATGAGCACCGTCGGCCGCGAGGCAAGAGCACTGTCAGACGTGCGGCCAGGCGACCGAAGTGTCGACGTGTTTCGGCGCCTCACCGAGGTATTCGACGAGCTTTGTCAGTCTCTTCTTTCCCGACACACGGAGCCCCGGGCCCGGTGTCCGGTTACCCAGTTGAGTCGGCGCGATACCAACCCGCATCAAGGCCTGAGCCAGCGGTGCGTGCGTCTCCTTGGCATGGGGGTCGAGGCCGAACACGAATCGCTCGCCGCCTTCTTCGAGCCTGCCGGCCGCGACGGCCCACACCCGGAGTTGGCGGGAGTTCGGTACCCAACCGACCGGCACCGCCTTCACAGCTCCCTTGGTCCACTGCACGGACAGCGGAAGGAGTGCGGGCGTCGACTGAGTGCGGACCAATGGGCTGCCTTCTTCACTACGCGTCACCTCGGCCCCGAGTCCGCACTGCGCGATCAACTCGGCAACGGCCTGCGCTCTCCAGTCCCGATCCACGACGATCGAGATCCGGGCACGGTCCTCCGAGGTCACGACCTGACCCGGTCCGGCCAGCATTCCGGCGAGGTCCGTCACGGCAGGTGGAATCGACTCGGCAGAGAAAAAGGACAGTTGGCTCACAGAGTGAAACGTAAGCCACGAAGGTACTGACGGCATAGACGACCGGCCGTGGTCGAACAGCTGCGTGCATTACCTCGGACAGAGAAAGACTGGCTCAGCCCGAAAAGATTTGTCCCCCACCGCACGGATGCGATGGGGGACAAATACTGTCCGAACTAATCGCTCAGCGAGTGAGCGGAAAAATCAGACCGCGCGAACGCCGGTAGCCTGGGGACCCTTGGTGCCCTGGCCGACCTCGAACTCCACACGCTGGTTCTCCTCGAGGGTACGGAAGCCGTTGCCCTGAATTTCGGAGTAGTGAACGAAGACGTCTGCGGAACCGTCTTCGGGAGCGATGAAGCCGAAGCCCTTTTCAGCGTTGAACCACTTCACAGTGCCCTGTGCCATGCTTTTCCTTCTCTTTCTAACACCGGATTCGGTGAACAGCCCTTACAGTCCACCGGGCCGGTTCCGACCGCTGTACGTCTTTATTTCCCCCTCAGGAAAGGCAGAGCACCGCGCCCGCAACAACGATCCTGCGAGCGTGCACTTTCTCAAGCCTACGAACACAGAAGCTGCGACCGATTGTCAGTCAACCATGTTCTCCGCGTGCACAACAGTCGAAAAGGGAACTAAAAACGTTAAAAGTTCGCTACGAGAAAAACGGCCCACGATCGTGGCTTCCCGCTTCCGCGCCGACCACCCGGTTCCACCAAGACCGCCGGCCGTTGCGTATCATCAAAACTGCAGGTAGCGACAGTTTCCGATTGCCGCCACACCCCAACGCCGAGCCCGGAGAGTCACGTGAACGCACCTTCCCCGATCCCCGCCCCGGGAGGGAAGCCTGGCGACACCTACGGGCAGATGCTGCTCGATCGCGTCGTCGCCGGGGTCAGTGGAAGCGAAAAACCACTGATGTTCACCGCGCAGTTGCCTGCTCGCGTAGCCGAGTTCACCGAATGGCCGGAGTGGGTGCACCCCAGCGTCGTACGCGCGCTCGCCGAGCACAGCGTGCGGTCCCCGTGGATCCACCAGAGTGAGGCCGCCGACCTCGCTCACGAGGGAAAACACGTGGTCGTGGCCACGGGTACGGCGTCGGGTAAGTCACTGGCATACCAACTCCCGGTGCTGACGGCCATGGCGACCGATCCGCTCGCAACTGCCCTGTACCTCTCCCCCACCAAAGCGCTGGGCTCGGATCAACTGCGAGCAGTGCTGTCCCTCACCGACTTCGACGTCGAACTTCGCAGCACGAACGCCAGTGCGTACGACGGCGACACCTCGCAGGAACTCCGCACCTGGGCACGCGAGAACTCACGCTGGCTCTTCACCAACCCCGACATGATCCACATTTCGCTGCTCCGCACCCATCAGCGATGGGCGCACTTCTTCCGCAACCTGAAATACGTGATCATCGACGAATGCCACTCCTACAGGGGAGTCTTCGGATCCAACGTCGCGCTCGTGATCCGGCGACTGCGCAGGATTGCAGCGCGCTACGGCGCCGAACCTACCTTCATCCTGGCCAGCGCGACCACGGCAGATCCCGGCGCGGCGGCCTCGCGGCTCATCGGCGCACACTGCACCGAGGTCACGGAAGACGGATCGCCGCACGGCCCACGCACCGTCGCACTGTGGGAGCCGCCACTACTCGAGGCATTGACCGGTGAAAACGGTAGCCCGGTACGACGTCCCGCGGGCGCGGAAGCAGCGCGGATCATGGCTGACCTCATGATCGAGGGCGCCCGTACTCTCACCTTCGTCCGCTCCCGCCGCGGTGCCGAACTGACCGCGATGGCCACCAAACGTCTACTCGCCGAGGTGGACCCGGACCTCGCCGAGCGAGTCGCGTCGTATCGCGCCGGATATCTGGCCGAGGACCGTCGCGAACTGGAAGCTGCGCTCGCCGACGGCACGCTGCTGGGCGCAGCCACCACCAACGCGCTGGAGCTCGGCGTCGACATCGCAGGCCTCGACGCCGTTGTCGTGGCAGGCTTCCCGGGGACCGTTGCCTCGTTCTGGCAGCAGGCCGGTCGCTCCGGGCGACGCGGCGAGGGTTCACTCGTCGTGTTGATCGCCCGCGACGATCCACTCGACACCTACCTCGTTCACCATCCGTCGGCGGTACTCGACAAACCCGTCGAGGCGACGGTGACAGATCCCGGAAATCCGTACGTCCTGGGACCACAACTTCTCTGCGCTGCAATGGAACTCCCACTTTCCGATGTCGAGGTGGACGCTTTCGGGGCTCTCGAGGTTCTGACCAGGCTGTCGGAGGAAGGCAAGATCCGGCGCCGAAAGCACGGATGGTTCGTCACCGCCGATTCGAACCCCCACGGCTCTTTGGACATTCGCGGCGGTATCGGAACTCAGGTGGCCATTGTCGACGGTGAATCCGGCCGGATGCTGGGTACTGTCGATGCGGGCCGCGCTCCGGCCACAGTTCATCCCGGTGCCGTGCACATTCATCAAGGCGAGACCTATGTCGTCGATGAACTGGACCTCGACGTCGGACTCGCATTGGTACACACCGAGAATCCGGACTGGACCACCTCGGCCCGCGAGACCACCGAAATCACGATCACCGAACAACTCGAGCACAAGAACTACGGCGACATCGCCGTCGCTCTCGTCCAGGTCGAGGTGACACATCAAGTCGTCGGGTACCTTCGACGGTTGACTTCGGGTGAAGTCCTCGACTCGATCGAACTCGACATGCCCGCACACACTTTGCCCACCAGGGCAGTGATGTACACGGTCACGCCGGAACTTCTCGAATCCATCGGGGTGCCGCCCGAACGGTTCCCCGGATCACTGCATGCCGCCGAACATGCCGCGATCGGCCTGCTGCCGCTGGTGGCAATCTGCGACCGCGGAGACATCGGCGGCGTATCGACGGCGATGCACGCGGACACCGGACTCCCGACGGTCTTCGTCTACGACGGTCACGCCGGCGGCGCCGGGTTCGCCGACCGGGGGCACAGCGAACTGTCACGCTGGCTCACCGCGACGCGCGACGCCATACTCTCCTGCGAGTGCGCTCACGGATGCCCGTCCTGCGTCTATTCACCCAAGTGCGGCAACGGAAACGACCCACTCGACAAAGACGGCGCGGTCAAGGTTCTGACCGCCGTCATCGAGACGATCAGCTGAGACACGATCAGCCGACTGGACCCGCACGAGCGGAAGCCCGCGCATCACCGATCCCGAAGCCCGACAACAACACCGGTGCACGTATCTCGACCACCACATCCCACCCCTGCACCTCACATTCCGCGAGCACCGTACGCATACGCTCCGCGATGGCCGCGGACTTCGCACACGCAGACGCCTCACCTCCGTCCAAGGCGCCCGCACCGCCGAGAGCCGAAAGATCGGCGGCCGACTGAGCAGTGTGCCGGGCCACCACCGCGGACCCGACATGCAACATCCCACCAGTCACCATCACGATCGCTGCCAGAACGCAGCACGCCAGAACCGTGGCAACACCTTCGTCGTCACGTAGGTTCACCCCTCTTCCACCCCTGACTCCACAGCTGCCACCGCCTCGGAAGAAATGTCGACCAACGGCAGCAACGCACTCTCGGCGCTGACAACGGCAACGGCAAAGCCGTCCACGATCTCCACCGAGATCGACGCATCTTCGGGTGCGATCCGGCGGGCCGTGGCGATCGCAGACTCACGATCACCACGTGCCACCAACCGCGCGGCCTCACGAGCTGCGTCGACACACCGCACCTGCATCGACACCGCGAGGACACCACCGATACACAGCACGACCACCGTGACGATCGAAGCCAGAGCAATCGCGGCCTCGACCGTCACGGCGCCGTCGTCGGCTTGCCGAATACCTCTCGTGGACAACATCACACAGCTGTCTTGAGCGCCTTGTCAATGATGCCTGTCAGCGCCGAGACAATGTAGTCGCCGGTGACAACCGTGTACAGGACGGCACCGAATGCGGCGGCCGCAATCGTACCGATCGCATACTCCGCGGTAGACATACCGTCGTCCTCCGTTACCAACAGCGCAAATCTGGCCGACACCGTCCTGAGCGTCTTCGAAATCATTTCTCCCCCTTCATCGAAACCTGTGGCAGCACTTCTGCCGCAGGAGCTTTCACACGGATCCGGCTCACAACAGGCCGTTACCGAGCACAGTCGTGGCAAGCCCGATCACCACCGGGACGATGCCCAGGGCGATGAACGCCGGCAGGAAACACAGTCCGAGTGGACCGCTGATCAGCACTCCCGCACGTTCGGCCGCGGCAGCAGCCAGATCCTCGGCGTCACCTCGACTGCGCTCGGCGAGTTCTGCCATGGACGAGGACAGCGACGAACCCGAACGGGCGGAACGCCGAGCCATTCTGGCCAGCGCCTCGGTATCGGGATCGAGCGCGGCTTCGCTCCACGCAGCGTCAGGGTCGGCACCGAGCGTGAGAAGGTCGGCGACGCGACTGAGCGTGTCGGCCATCGGTTTCGGTGCCGTCGACGCCATCGCTGTGATCGCGGCGGAGACGGGAAGCCCCGCTCGCAGGCAGGCCCCGAGAAGGTCGAGACTTGCGGCAACCGCGAGTGGATCCGGCTTGTCCGGGGCTGAAACCGAATTTTCTGTTGTTGTGTCCGCGAACAGAATTTCTGCCGCCCTGGCCGAAGCGCCGCGGCGAGCGGGAATGATCGCGAGCGCCAACGCGATCATCGCCACGGATGCCCAACTCACGACGTGACCTTCGCAGTTATCCGGTCGGTCCAGAGCAAACCAGCTGAGACACAGGCAGTTCCGATCACGAGCAGCACGCCGCCGAGCCCACCGCCGAACAGCACGCGCAGAGGCGACGCCCCCATCAACTGGCCGAGGCCGATCCCCAGCAGCGGTAGAAAAGCCAGCACCGCAGCCGTCGCCCGAGCGCCCGCCAACCCGGCCTCGGTGCGCTGACGAAAGCGTCTACGCCCCAACATGTCCGTCCGGACCGCGCCGAGTAGTTCAGCCAGAGCCAGACCGTGTTGGTCTGCGACCCGCCAGACGGATCCGATACGGAAGAACTCACGCTCGATGCACGAATCCGGTACCGCGAAGGCCGCCGCGGCAGAACCACCGAGACGCGCCCTGGCCCCAGCGGACCGGAACACCGCACTTACTTCGCCGGTACATTCCTCGCCTGCAACAGAACTGGCAACTGCAGGATGCGCGCCGACGCTCAGCTCGGCGATCAGCACCTCCAGACCGGAGAGCAGCATCTTCTGTGAGAGGTCCCGGTTTTCGGCCGCCTTCGCGCGGCGCCCACGAAAGATCAAGGTTCCGGCGAGGACGACCGCCGCGCATCCTGCCGACAAGCCTCCGAGAACCCATGCAGCCGACACCGCGAAAAATGCGGCGACCAACTGCCACGGAATCTGCCGGGAGGGCTTGCGGATGCTCGGGGCGTACGTAGCGAGCCGAGCACGTGAATCCCGCACCGGCGCAATCGAGACCGCCAACGCGAGGACCAGGAAGGAAACTGTCACGTCCCGACCTCTCGATTGCGAAGCCGGAACATCCGCTCGAGCCGCTCACGACCCGAACCGCCGTCCGGCCATGCCTGCATGATTTGTACGTATCCGTCCGCACCGCGATCGATGACGCCGATCTGTTCGAGACGCCTCGATCCGTCGGCCGATCTGTGTACGTGCAGGATCACTTGAACTGCCGCGGCAAGTTGACTGTGCAACGCGTGGCGATCCATACCGCCGAGCGCAGCCAACGCCTCGAGTCTGGCCGGCACCTCTTCAGACGAATTGGCGTGAACGGTGCCGGCGCCGCCGTCGTGGCCGGTGTTCATCGCCGTGAGCAGATCCGTCACCTCTGCACCGCGGACCTCACCGACGACGATGCGATCGGGACGCATCCGCAGTGCCTGCCGAACCAGATCGCGCACCGTCACCTCTCCGACGCCCTCGACGTTGGGAGCCCTGGCGACGAGGCGGACGACGTGCGGATGCGGCGGCGCTAGTTCGGCCGCGTCCTCGACGCAGACGATTCGCTCGCGCGGGTCGACGGCGCCGAGCATGGCGGACAACAACGTGGTCTTTCCCGCGCCGGTCCCGCCGATCACCAGGAAGGCCAAGCGGCACGAGATGATGCGATCGAGGAGTTCGCGCGCGTCCGGTTCCACGGCGCCGTGAGCACACAGCGCGTCGAGACCCTGTGTTGCGGGCCGCAGCACTCGCAGTGACACGCAGGTTCCGCCCTGGGCCACCGGTGCGAGTACGGCATGAAGTCGTACCCCGAAGTGCCCGTCGCCGACGCCCCGCAGACGGCCGTCGACCCACGGTTGGGCGTCGTCGAGGCGTCGACCTGCCGACAGTGCCAACCGCTGCGCCAGTCGACGCACGGCTGCCTCGTCGGTGAACCGGACCCCGGACCTTTCGAGGCCGACCCCGCGGTCCACCCAGACCTGATCCGGCGCGGTCACCAGTACATCGGCGACACCGGGTTCGTGCAGCAGTGGTTCGAGCGGCCCTGCGCCTGTCAGTTCCGTCTGGAGCACCCTGACGACCTCCAACAGATCCGTGTCCGCCAGAACGCCGGAGGACTCGGCTCGCACGGCGTCGGCAACGGTGGCCGCCGTCGGCTCGGCGACCGACGACGCCGTCAGCCGCTCGCGAACTCGGTCGAGCAGTTCTGTCGTGACCAACGCGCTCATGCCGCAGCCCTGCGCGGGCGTGCGCCGGATTCGACGGCGTCGAGTACCGCTGTTGCCACCGCACTCAGCGGACAACCTCGGGTCAATTCGAGGCCACCGCGCTCGAGCATCGGCGCCAGCGAGCGGTGGCCGCGCATCACGGCCGTCAGCGGCAGGCCGAGCATGTCTGCCACATCGGCGCCGCGTAGGCCTCCCGGCGCCGGCCCACGCACGACGAGCCCGACATTGGAGTTGTGTCGCACCACCCAGGCTCCGACCTTCTCGGCAGCGACGCACGCAGCCACGGTGGCCGGAACCACCACGAGAACCAAATCCGACATCTCCAACGCGGCCTGACCTACCTCGCTGGGATGACGTGGCACGTCGCAGACCACGAGTCCGCCGGAACTGCGACCTGCGTCCAGCACGGCGCGAACGGCGGTCACTGTCGGACCGTCGATCTCGCGGCGACTGCTCGCCAGAACCCTCAAGAACTTTCCCTTTGCCGGCAGGGCATCGCGCAGCGCATCCGGGGCCAACCGCCCGCCCTCGACGGTCAGTGCACCCCAACGCAATCCGGGGGTCGTCTCGATGCCCAACAGCACATCAGCGCCGGAGCCGAGGGCGTCGACGTCCACCAGTAACGTCGGGACGTGACGTGCCGCCGACGTCAACGCGACAGCCGCCGCAGTTGCCGAGGCTCCGCCGCCGCCACAACCACCCACCACGCTCACGACGGTGCCGTCACCACTCACGTCTACGTGGTCGGCCAGAACTGCGACCAACGCGTTCTCCTCTTCCGGCAGGGACAGAACGCTGTCGGCTCCGATCGCGGTGGCGCTCTTCCAGTCGTCGACGGTCGGTGTGCCGTCGCACACGAGGAACACTCGCGTTCGTTTAGGGGAACGAGTCAGAGCATCCCGCGCAGCCGACGCGTCCAACACGACCGCCGAGGCCCGGTTCCACTGTTGCCGGGAAACGGGATGCTCGGCCTCGTCCAGACAGCGGTCCACCGCGGCAGCGACGCGGCGCACGCTCGCGAGGACCTTCGCGTCGTCGACGAGAACCAGAATGGGAGCCCCGGTTTCCCGAGAGTTGATCGTCGTGTTCATGACTGCAGAGCCTGAACGAGCACCGGCACCGAAAACAGTGGGTCGAGAGAGCCTGTGGACAACTGGGAAGTTGTGGAGAAACAGGCCTGAGACAGAGGACGACCCCCGCC